>JAAYFO010000013.1 GCA_012728215.1 Spirochaetales bacterium
ATGCCTTTAAAAGGGAATACGAATTCTTCGATGTTCGTTCCACCTAATTCCAGTGCAATCACCTTATCACAGCTGCTTCGAATCATCTTCACTGCCGATTCAGGACTCATGAACTCCCAGTCAACTGTCTCTTCAGTCCCTCTCGCAGTGCGGATGGCTCTGCCATGCTGAGGAGAGGCTGTGCCTTCGATAAGAATCACCTTCTCCACCCCGAAGCTGTCTGCGGTCCTGAAAATGGAACCAACATTGAACGGGGAGCGGATTCTATCGAGAATCAACGTCAATGGAAGAACCTTCCTAACCCTTCCATCCAGATCAGAACCATCTTCGGTGACAAAATCCCAGTCCGCAGGCTCTGCTCCAAGAAGGTGAAGAATCTCATAGCAGAGGTCTGCACAAAGAGTCTTGTCCCCCATGTCACCGGCAGAAAGCCTTTTCAGTCTTTCACAGTTGGACTCACCGTTATCAAGCTGCACAGCCGCTTCTGTCGCAACGACTGCGATGTCGGCAAGATATGAAAGGTTCTCCTGCCCAAGGGCTCCATAATGAAATATCGCAGCGCACTTTCGAAGTCTGTTCTTCACCGCAAGGGTCCGAAGTTTCTTCACAGTGATCATTCTTCTTCTCCACCAGTCTCGTCATCGGCTTCCAAGCATGCTTCATCAAAGTCCGAATGGACAAGCATGGCAAACTCTCCCTTGATGTTCTTGAGCATTCCAATCAGCTGTGTCGCTGTTCCACAGAGGAACTCCTCAAACGTCTTGGTCATCTCCCTTCCTATGGTAATCAGTCTGGTTGGAGCGAGCTCACCAATCAGCAGAAGTGTCTTCTCTATCCGATATGGTGATTCATAGATGACAAAACCCTCGTTTCTGCCAAGAAGCTCGGTGACCCTCGACTTTCTTCTACCGCTCTTTGGGCTGAGAAAGCCCTCAAAGGTAAAAGTCTTGCCACAATACCCGGCGGCGCTGACCAGTGTAGCCACGGCACTTGGGCCTGGAATCGGAACCACATTGAAGCCTGCCTGTCTGACGGCACGGACAACCTTGCTTCCGGGGTCGCTTATCCCAGGCGTCCCGGCATCGCTTACATATGCCACCGAAAGGCCTTCTTCCAGAAGCTTGACTATTCCCTGAGCGGAATTCACTTCATTTCGTGCATGACAGGCAATGAGACGCTTTCCAGCTATCTCATATCTGTTGAGAATTATCTGCGTATGTCTTGTATCCTCGCAGGCAATGACATCAGCTTTGAGCAGTACCTTCACTGCCCGGTAAGTGATGTCGTCAAGATTTCCAATCGGTGTGGCAACAACAAAAAAAGTGCTCATGAGCAGATTGTAAACCATTTGTCCTGCATCTCCAATAGCAGATGCAGAACAATACTGGCAGAACATCCAGCAGGATCAGTTTTATTCAGAATACCCAGAGGTGATTCGGACTACTGTCCCTTCCTGGACTGTTGCATGATATGTTCATGGTGCTGAACAGAAACACGCTGTTTCGGCAAGCTGGTCTTCATCGCAGCCAAACGCTGCTTCTCAAATTCCTTCTGCCCTTTCTTGAATGCTTCATGGTGCAGATTCACATGAAACAGTTCGTCTTTATCAATCTCATTTCTATCAGTCACAGTTATGCCTCCACAATTAAAGATAACAATGATTTGGGCACAATGCAACTTTAATTTTCATCATTTTGCAACAATGCACAACAATTCAGGACCCGCATTGAAAACGATGTGAAGGCAGGTGAATCAGACAGGACAGGGACCCGAAACGAGTCCCTGAGCATTTGAATTCTAATTCCAAATCAGGATTGTTTTTCTTCCTTCTTCGGATAATTGATGATGAGATGCAGTTCATCAAGCTGCTTCTGATCCACTGTCTCCGGACTGCCATCCATCGGATCCACACCGAAGGTGTTCTTCGGGAAAGCGATCACTTCATGAATGGACTCCTGCTGGGAGATGATCATAACCAGACGGTCAACTCCCGGAGCGATTCCTCCGTGTGGTGGTGGTCCAAATCTGAAGGCATTCAGCAGGAACCCGAATTTCTCTTCCGCTTCCTCATCAGAGAAGTTGCAGATTCTGAAAATCTTTCGCTGAAGCTCCACATCATGAATTCTTATTGAACCGGATGCGACTTCATAGCCATTAAGCACCAAGTCGTACAGGTCGCCAAGAACAGAGCCTGGATCGGATTCCAAAGTCGGTATGAAACGATCCTGCGGCATTGAGAACATATGATGCTCAGCTTCCCAATGTCCTTTGTCTTCATTGTATGAGAAGAGTGGGAAATCAATGATCCAGCAGAATTCAAAGGAAGGACGAATCAGCTTCAGGTCCTTGCCAAGCTTGGATCTGACAGCACCAAGGCTGGTGCAGCATTTCTTCCACTGCGGATGGGCTACTATGCAGATCATGTCCCCTTCTCCGGCACCCAATGATGAAATGACTTCATCATCCATACCTTCAAAGTACTTGGACACTCCGCCGTTCAGCTTGCCATCAGCAACCTTCATCCATGCCAATCCATGTGCTCCATAGATCTTTGCGGCTGATTCCAGCTCCTGTATGTACTTTCTGGTGAACTCGACTCCCTCGGTCTTCGGTGCGACGAGAGCTCGTACTGCACCCTTGCCGGAAGCCAGTGCTTCGTGGAATGCGCCAAAGGTGGATTTTGCTGCCAAAGCATCGAAATCCTTCATCTCAACCTCAAATCTGAGGTCAGGCTTGTCGCAGCCATACTGATTCATCGCATCCTTGTATGCAATCCGTCTGAAATGCACAGGAAGGTCGTAGTCAAGAATCTGCTTGAACACATGACAAAAGAGCTGTTCCATCAGAGCAAGCACATCATCACGCTGAACAAAGCTCATCTCCAGGTCCAGCTGAGTGAATTCCAGCTGGCGGTCGCCTCTGGCATCCTCATCACGATAGCAGCGGGCTATCTGGAAGTACTTATCAAAACCCGAACACATCAGCAACTGCTTCATCAGCTGAGGGCTCTGTGGAAGAGCATAGAATTTTCCAGGATAAAGTCTGCTTGGAACAAGGAAGTCTCTGGCTCCCTCGGGAGTGGACCTGATCATTGTCGGAGTCTCGATCTCATAGAAATCTCTTGCACTCAGAAAGTCCCTGATAGCCTTGACGAAATAATGTCGAAGGGCGATTCTCTTCTGCATTCCAGAGCAGCGAAGGTCAAGAAACCTGTATTTGAGACGCAGATCTTCCCTCGCCTTGTTCTCATCTTCAATCATGAAAGGCAATGTCGCACAAGTGGAGAGAATCTCAATCTTCTCAGCCTTGACTTCGATCTCGCCTGTGGACATCTCCAAATTGATCATTCCTTCCGGTCTCAGCCTGACTGTGCCAGTGACGGAAATACAATACTCCATCTTCAGCTTTGATGCAGTATCGCTGAGTTCCTTGTCCGCATCATCTGCAACGACAACCTGGGTGATTCCATACCTATCTCTTAGATTGATGAAGAAGATCGCTCCATGATTTCGCTCACGGTGAACCCAGCCGTTCAGAACGACTCTCTTCCCGTCATCGGCCTTTGTAAGGCCGCCACACGTAACTGTTCTCTGACTAAATACCATTTTGCACCTACTTATTATCCGATATTATCATCATTGAATCGTATTTTCAATTACACACTGCATAAACTAAGTCTTTTATTGCACAACAATCCCACCTGATATCCTTTTATGAATTCTCTGTTGTGCAAACACCCAAATGCTGATAAAGTAAGCTCATGCAGGGAAAAAATAGGCTTTCAGAATATCGTCTGTTCGAATACTTCACCAGTGCGCTGTCAGAAGTACAGAGAACCGATGTTCAAATCCTATCATGGCAGAAACCCAAGATGGCATTCTGCTTCCGTCTTGCAAGCTATCTGCAAAATCGCATGGACGAACTGTTTGTGGATGTCCAGCCCTGTGCAGAGAACCGCCTTTCCCCATTATGCGACATTCTCGTCCATTCTCGTGATCAAGAGGATTACCGGCCACTTGCAATAATCTGCAAGCCTGATTATCTTTGCAGCACCGAGCAGAACCATCTGATTCAACTTGGGTCTGATTCGGGCACGCTGGCACTTGGAATTTCATTCTTTCCTGCACGAAGCTATTTTCTAATATACCGTGCGCTTCAGGATCGGATGGAATATTACCATTTTGATCGCGAAACCCTCAGCTGTGAACCTTTGAAAAGCAGGGACCTTCAGGATTGCAAGGAAGATGAAGCCCAGCTGACATTGAAGCTTCCCAGAACCAGAGCCAGGAAGAATTCCGTCACCCGTGTCGATTCGACAGTCAATGGCGGGAACGATTCAGAGGAAAACTGAAACCATGAAATACGAACTTCAGACCATCCCTGTCTGGGATGCCCTTCGCAAGGAAGGAGAATGCCCCATATGCAATCTAATGCAGGCAGCTGAAAAAGACAGCCTGGATTTCTATACTGGTTCATCAGTCATGAATCCCGAAACACGTGTGAAGGTCAACACTACGGGGTTCTGCCCTCATCATCTTCAGCTGCTTGCCGAATCAGGTCATCCACAAAGTCTTGCAGTGATGCTCAGGTCTGTGGTTCAGCAGAGGATTGCAGATCTGGAAAAGCCTTTTTCTGCAATCTGCTCATCCAAGCCTGGCAGAGCCACAGACAAGGCGATCTCTGCCTTTGCCGACAGCGTCTTTGAGCATGAGCAAGGCTGTCTGATCTGTCAGAGGATGGAAAACAGACTGATCAGGTACTGCTACACAGTCGCAGTGCTTTGGGATACGGATGTGGAGTTCCGCCATGTTCTGGAAGAGTCCAAGGGGTTCTGCCTTCATCATTTCGTCAGAATCCTGGAAATCTCCGGAAAGGCCCTTCCGGCAAGGACAAGAGCGGAGTTCATTCATTCAATGGCGATGCTTGAAAAAAAGGGTCTGCTTCATACAGCCGATGACGTTGAGTGGATGACGCAGATGTACAAGAGTGAAAATGACGGGAAGGACTGGAATGGATGCGAAGACGCCCACATCCGTGCCGCATACAGAATGATTGGGAAAGGGAGGATTGATGATGAAGACAATAAACAAGTTTGATGCTCGGCTTCTGGCTCAGGAAGAGCGCAAGACAGTCATCAGGGTCTCCATGATAATGATGTTCTGCAACCTATTTCTCGCCTCGATGAAGGGTCTGGCAGGAACTATCGGGCATTCAAGTGCGATGGTATCCGATGCAATCAACTCCGCTTCCGATGTTCTCAATACACTTATCGTCATCGTTGGAATCAGAATGGCTACGAAGGATTCCGACCATGATCACCAATATGGTCATGAAAGATTTGAATGCATAGCCTCGATCTTCCTCAGTTCATTGATAGCAGTTTCAGGAATCACAGTGGGCTACAACGCAATTCTGGCAATCATTGAACATGACCGGGAACTATTTGTTCCTGATACGCTCACCATCATAGCGGCGGTTGTCTCGATTCTGGTGAAGGAAGGCATGTTCTGGATAACCAGGTCAGCAGCCAGAAAAGTGAATTCATCGGCTCTTATGGCCAATGCGATGGATTACCGAACCGACACACTCGGTTCGCTGGGTGTATTGGCATCAATCATTGGAGCTCGTCTGGGTCTGCCTATTCTTGATCCTATTGCAAGCCTTGTCATCTGCATATTCATCTTGAAGATTGCAATCGATATCTTCCGTGATGCAGCGGACAAGATGCTTGATAAATCCTGCAGTCCTGCTGTAATGGAATCAATCACCGGCACCATTCTTGCCCAGAATGGAGTAATCAGGATTGATGATCTCAAGACCCGCCTTTTCGGTTCCAAGATATATGTGGATACTGAGATAGCAGTGGATTCACGCATGACATTGATTGATGCTCACAATATCTCAGAAGCAGTTCATCATGCACTCGAAATGAGCAATCCGGACATCAAGCACTGTATGGTTCATGTAAATCCCTACGATCCGGTAACCGATACCGAACCGACCCATTCTGCTGAAGTCAAGCATCATGGGCATGCGGTCCACCATTGATTTGCACATCTGCCCAAACTATGAAAACTCTATTGCCTTGTACTCATTGTCATGTTAGAATATCCCATTATCTAAAGTGCTTTTCGCTTGTGATTTCAAAGAATTCAATAAAGGAGGAGACCGAATAATGCTAAGAGTCAACATAAATTCCAGCAGACATCTGGAGTCAAAGATGGTGCTCCCCATGCCAGATAAAAATAAGAAGAAGATTGATATCGATTACTACTTCTTCACCCCTAACAAGCTCAATGTGAATGCTCGCAACATATCAAGAGAGGCTATGCTGAGAAAATTCGTCGCTCATGGACGATTCGCATCGCCACAGCTGACGTTGAGGGAGCTTATCAATGACGACAACAGCATAAGTCCCTTGAATGTCCTTACTTATTATTCTGAAGACATCCTTCATAACATTCCCAGCGAGCAGGCTTTCATTCACGAAGCCCAGTCGCTCACCACTTGCATGAACCACCTGTGCAAGACGCTGCTTCAGAGGTTCAAGGTTCTGTGCGAAGAGGAGGAGGACAAGGAAGAAATGGAAGGGGTCATTGCGAAATGGACAGCGTCCACTCCCAAGCTGATCAGGAAAGTCCGCAGAGTTCTGGAAATCACAGAGAAGAATCTTCCTGAGAACAATCTGATGGTGACGGCAATGCTATGGGCTGATGAGAGTCTGAGCAATGCTGTGGAAGCCACTTCGCTGGATATGTACCTGATGTCGCAGAAGTTCCTTGGAAAGGATTCCAAGACCAGGCCTCTTCTTATGGATCTGGTCAAAAACGAAAATGAATATCGTCAGAAGCGGAACTATCCGACTTCAAACCAGAACTCAGAGAATTCTTCGTATCGAAGAAGCACTCTCAAGAAATGGTCGCAGTCTGTTCTGTATCTCAACCCATTCGTTTCCAAATCTCCTGAACGGGTTTCATTCGCCATAGCGGGATTCGCCGCTGCAATCGCGATGACTTTTGCCGCAGTCATGGCGATCTTTGCGAACAAATGGTTCATTGAGAACAGCCTTCCATATCTGCTCCTGATCATCACAACCTATGCATTCAAGGATAGGATCAAGGAAGGTCTCAGAGCCCTCATCCTGAAGATCATGCCTCGCTGGATATCAGATCAGGTTGCGTATCTTCGCAATCCTGCGACTGGCAAGAATATCTGCAAGAGCAAGAGCAAGCTCACCTTCACCACACCTGACAAGGTGCCTGAAAAGATCACTGCCTCACGAGAGGACTACAAGAACCCATTCCGCAGCATGCTTCCTCCTGA
>JAAYFO010000119.1 GCA_012728215.1 Spirochaetales bacterium
TATTTTATCATAATCAGTGTTTTGAGCATTGCCTCAAAAAACATTCCATAAGAAATATAACTAGTTCAAATTAATAGGATAAAACTAATCGAATCGAGAAATTTCCGCCCCGATTCCTCTAAGCTTGGATTGGAGGTTCTCATAACCACGCTCAATCTGATATGCATTCTGAATTTCGGATTCACCGTTGGCACAAAGCGCCGCCACCACCAGTGCCATTCCAGCTCTGACATCAGGACTGATCAGAGGTGATGCGACAAGTTCGGTATTCCCGGCTACAATGATTCTATGGGGGTCACATTGAATGATATTCGCACCCATTCGAATAAGATAGTCAACAAAGTACATCCTGGATTCAAACATCTTTTCATGAATCAGAACCATTCCATTCATCTGGGTCGCAGCGACAGTGACTATGCTGAGAACATCAGTCGGAAAGCCTGGCCAAGGTGCGTCATCGATCTTGATAGTCCGTCCGTCCACCGATCTTCTAATCACCCTCGACTGGTTTCTTGGAACAATGATTGACGATTCACCGCAAGCCGTGAAGTGGATTCCCAGCTTCTCAAAGCCTCCTGAGATTATTCCAAGCTGTCCGATATCAACATTATCAAGCTGGATCTCTCCACCGGTGGCTCCGGCAAGGCCAATGAAGGAACCTGCCTCCATGTAGTCAAATCCTATGTCAAACTCACATCCGGACAATTTGCTGCAACCAGAGACCGAAAGAAGGTTGGAACCTATCCCTTGAATCTGACAGCCCATCGCTGAAAGCATATGGCAGAGATCCTGAACATGAGGTTCGCATGCTGCGTTATAAATCGTGGTTAGCCCTTCTGCAAGGCTGCAAGCCATGATTGCGTTCTCGGTTGCCGTAACTGAAGCTTCTTCAAGAAAAATATTGCGACCTTCAAGTCTCTCGGAATGGAAACTCAATGTGCTGTCATCATTGACCGCGCACACAGCACCTAGCTGCATCAAAGCGGAAAAATGCGAATCCAGCCTTCTAAGCCCTATCACATCACCTCCAGGAGGAGGCAGAAGCAGGTCGGTACGTCGAGCGACAAAGGCTCCTGCAAGCAATATGGACCCACGTACAAGCGCAGCCAGATCCTTTGGAACATCATTTCGCAGATCAGTCCCCTCGATTCTATATCGATCTGGAGACAACCGAGTGACCTTCCGTCCAATTCTCCGAAGAATCTCAAGAGTCACCTTGACATCCTCTATTTCAGGAACGTTTCCAAGCACAACAGCTTCATCAGTGAGTATGGTGGCATACAGACAGGCAAGAGCGGCATTCTTGTTACCGCTTATCCTCACTTGTCCTTCCAGATTTCCTTTACCTTTGATTCGATAGAAGCTCATGCCTTATCGTACAATCGAAGAAAACATTTTACAAGATTAATCTTAGAAGGATTAAATTCTAACGTTGAATGAAGTGCAAAATGAGGTTACTATTAAGTCATGGAAACGCAAACACTCAAGTCCGTATATGGAATAGGAAACCCGCTGATAGACGTGATCGTGCATATCTCGAGCGAGGATTTGTCCAATCTGGGAATCCACAAGGGAACAATGCAGCTGATAACCAAGGAACAGCGCCTGGAACTGGCAGATTTCATTAAGACCAGAAAAGCCATCTACTCCTGTGGAGGATCCTGCCCCAACACTGTGATCACTCTTGCCTGCCTCGGCATTCCAACCACATTGGGCGGAAAGATCGGCGACGATGAGTTTGGGCATATATACAGAAAGCAGCTTGAGCTGGATATGGTCAAGGACGAACTTCGCACCTGCTCTGAACCTACCGGTTCTTCAATCATTCTCGTGACCGAAGATTCGGAAAGGACAATGAACACATATCTTGGAGCCAACCGTGAATACAGACCGGAAGATGTGGTCGAAAGCTCCGTGAAGAACGCCTCGATCTTTCATTTCACTGGTTATATGTGGGACACAGAAAATCAGAAAGCCGCAATAAGGAAAGCTCTGAAGATAGCTCACCAAGCCAATGTGAAGGTATCATTCGACATAGCTGACCCATTTGCAGTAAGCAGATACCGTGAGGACTTCTTTCATCTGATTGAGAATGAATGCGATATCGTGTATGCGAACAACGAGGAAGCAAGAATTCTTTTTGACAACTACGATGCCTATGAATGCTGTAAGTCCATGGGAAAGCTCTGTCCTGTTGCAATTGTGAAGAATGGCAAAAGAGGTTCGTTCATCTCACATCACAGAGAAATCTTCCCGATAGAAGTGTCTGGACCTCAGACTGCCGTGGATACAACTGGAGCAGGAGATACTTACGCCGCAGGCTTCCTTTATGGAATATGCAAGGGATATGATATTGCAAAATCCGGAGAAATCGCCTCTTATTTGGCAGGCGAAGTCATCAAGCAGGTAGGTGCTCAGTTCTCAATGGAAAAAATCAAGGAGATAATATCCTACCTGCAGAGCATCACTTAAGGTCAGCAAGAAGCATGGCAATCTGAACTGCGTTTGTTGCAGCTCCTTTTCGAATCTGATCGCCGCAGCACCAAAGGGAAAGCCCTCTGTCTTCATCGATCAGGTCGCGACGTACGCGACCGACATAGACAAGATCCTGATCAGCAGTATCCAAAGGAGTAGGAAAATCACGACCATCAAGCTCCGTCACCAGTCTGCAGCCTGGTGCATTGGCAATAGCGGAACATGCCTCTGAGACCGAAAGCGGATCTTCGGTAACCAACTGCACAGAGATGGAATGAGAACGCATTACAGGAACTCTCACACAAGTGCAGCAGACCTTCAGATCTGGCGTGTGAAGGATCTTTCTTCCCTCATTCTGAAGCTTCATCTCCTCTGTCGTATATCCGTTCTCCAATTTGGAACCAATCATCGGGATTACATTTGATAGAATCTGTGTCAAAAACACGTTAGATACAAGAGGATTGCCCTGGCAATAATCACTGATCTGCTTCTCCAATTCGTTCATTCCCTCAACTCCGGCACCAGAAACCGCCTGATAGGTGGATGCAATCATTTTCCTTATTGGAGTAATCCTGCAGATTCCCGACAAAGCAGTCAATGTAATGATGGTCGAGCAGTTTGGGTTGGATATGATTCCATTGTTTGCCCTTGCATCATCTGGATTGATTTCCGGAACGACAAGTGGCACATCCTCATTGAGACGGAATGCCGAGGAATTGTCGATGAACACAGCTTTGGAATCCACAATCTTGCCTGCATACTGCATTGAAAGAGGATTGCTTACAGCTCCAAGTACAAAATCCATACCAGCAAAGGAATCATCATTAAGTTCCTGGATTTTGATTTCCCCTCCCTTGAAGGGAACCTTTCGTCCAGCACTCCTGCTGCTGGCCAGAAGACGCAGTTCGGATATTGGAAAGTTTCTTTCCTCTAGAACCTTGATCATCTGCTGTCCCACGGCACCGGTGGCACCCATTATAGCTATTCTGTAATTCTTCATGACTTCTTCTCCCCATCCATGAATCCTTCGTACAAGGTTCTGATTGTCCTTTCGAAATCCTTGTTGTCCACTCCGACTATTATGCTTATTTCCTCCGAACCTTGGGCAATCATCCTGATATTTATGCTGTTCTCTCCCAAGGCGCCAAACAGACGTGCTGAACTGCCTGGCACACTTACCATCCGTCTTCCAACCGATGCAATCAATGCTATGTTGTCACACATCTTGATTCCGTCAGGGTGCAAGTTGGCCTTTATATCGGCAATGATGTCGTATATTCTGTCTCCTGCTTCCGAAGTAGGCATAACGACATTGAAGCTATCGACTCCAAGAGTGATGTGCTGAACCTCGATTCTGCATGCTTCCAGAAGTTCCAGCGTCTTTCTGACGATTCTTGTATCGGTGGAAATATGCTTCTGATAAACCGTAAGGATTGTGAAATTCTTTCTTCCCGCGATTCCAGTCAGCAGATGTCCATTGCCACAATCGTTCTCGATTGTCTCCATTATCATGGTTCCGGGATCTTCGGGACAATTTGTATTTCGGATATTCAATGGGATATTCTTCTCCCTTACAGGAAGAATTGATTCTTCCTGAAGAACCGATGCTCCCATGAAGGAAAGCTCCCGAAGCTCATCATAGGTGATTTGTGGAATTGGTGCAGGATTC
The DNA here is from genome assembly GCA_012728215.1 of Spirochaetales bacterium. GTDB lineage: Bacteria > Spirochaetota > Spirochaetia > Sphaerochaetales > Sphaerochaetaceae > JAAYFO01. The sequence continues at coordinate 4,145 of JAAYFO010000119.1, forward strand.
TGCACGACTTTTGGATCGGCCATGAGGATTCCCGAGACGTCTGTCCAGTTCTCATAGATGTCAGCATCAAGAGCATTGGCGACAATCGAACCTGTAATATCACTTCCTCCCCGAGGCATGACATGAACCCGCCCATTTGGCAATGCCCCATAAAATCCAGGAATGACAAATCGTGGGTGCTTAACTGCAACTTGTGCGATTGCCTGATATGTCTTTTCATAATCGATTTTTCCATCATAACTAAAAAATATGCAATCACTGGCATCAATGAAATCAAATCCAAGATACTCACTCATCAATCCTGCAGTCAGGTACTCTCCTCGAGAAACCAGGTAATCCACTTCAATATCATTGTTCACCTGTGACCTGAGAAAGGAAAACTCGCTCTCCAGATCAAAGCTCAGTCCCAGCTCATCCCGCATCTCCAGACATCTCTGCTCAATAAGAGAGAAAATATCCTCGTAAGAGACACCATAGGTTTTATGAGCCTGAGTCAGATAGAGCAAGTCTGTTATCTTGCTGTCATTTCTGTTTCGTTTTCCAGCCGCTGAGATTACAACACAGCGTCTGCTTGAATCTGATTCGATGATATTCCTAACTTGTGCAAAGTGCTTTGCATCGGCAAGTGACGAACCTCCGAACTTGACTACCTTCAGCATGATTGTACCTCCTTTCCTGCAAAGAATGCTTTCTTTTCATTTCCAAGCAGTTCAAACATCACTGCGACAGGCATAGCACGTGTAGTGATGAATCTCTGATTGCCTGAAACACAGGATTCTTCAATAAAATCCTCAGGAAAATCAAATCCAGACTCAAGTCTGACATAGTAAGACCTCATCTGTCTGCTATTATCAATCTGCAAAGGAGAGCACTTGTCTGAAGTCATGTAGAGAATCCCGGATTCAATAGCCTTCAAGTCTGCCAGAATGTTTGTTGCAGTAGGATACATCCCTGCTCCTTGTCCACCAAAGCCCATAGTTCCACAGCTCTGACCCTTGTACCACGCATAGTTCAGATTGCTCACAGTTGCATTTTCATGGGAATTTAGACGACATAGCTCCGGCTGTACATAAGCGGCAAGTCTTCCATCCTTCATCTCCGAATATGCACAAAGTCGGATACTGCAACAATGTGCCTTGGAATATTCAATATCCTGAGTGTCAATTTGAGAAATCCCCCTTACAGGTATACCCTCCGGCTTCACAAAGGAGTTGAACCCCACCGCACATGAAAGCATCAGTTTTCGCATGGTGTCCAATCCATCAACATCACTGGAAGGATCCCGTTCTGCATATCCTAGCTTCTGAGCATTTAATAGGGCTTCTTCGTAGCTGAGGTCAGCCGATCTCATTGAACTGAGAATGTAGTTGGTCGTTCCATTGAGAATTCCGCCGAGAGAGGATATGCTGTCGACCTCACGGGCTGCCATGAGATTTCGTAGAAAAGGAATGCCTCCACCGCAAGCCGCACTATAGAGAAAAGCCTTGCCATGACGTCTGGCAGCCGCAAGAAGTTCCTGGCCATAGGTGCTTACCAGCAGTTTGTTGGCTGTAACAAAATGCTTTCCGTTTTCCAAAGCCTTCATGGCATACTCACATGCCGGATGCAGCCCACCCATCGTTTCCACCACAGTTTCAATCCCATGATCATTGACGACCGCATTGATGTCCGTCACCATGCAGGAAGCCTCGATTTTTTTATCCAGAACCTTGCAGACTTCCAACCAATCAGCCTTTGATGCCAAATTGAATACGCCTGTTCCAATAGTTCCTTTCCCAAGAAGCCCGATTTTCATATCTTCCTCATTTAGCAGTGTGTTTCTAGGAAAAACACTTGTATTTAATTGAAAGACAAAGTATCATAACCAGAGATTAATTGCAAGTTTTCAGGTGGTTTTTTATGAACTTATTTTACAATACCAGGCAAGACGATGAACCATTGGATGCTCCTCAAGCCATATTGAGAGGTCTGGCTCCCAACAAAGGTCTATATACTTTGAAGCAGATGCCTAAGATTAATCCTGAGTCAGTATCAGGTCTTGGCTTCATCGATCTTTCCAAAAAAATACTCTCGTCATACCTTGCAGGGTTCTCCACTGAAATCATTGAAAGATGTGTGGATGAGGCTTATTCGAACCGTTTTGATTCCACAGACATCGCTCCAGCAGTGGAAGTTGGCAACAGAGTCGTTGTAGAGCTGTTTCATGGTCCAACCGCTGCCTTCAAGGATATAGCGTTATCAATTCTTCCAAGGCTCATGAGCGAAGCCGCAAAGCTGACGGATCTGGACAAGAATATCGTGATTCTCACAGCTACCAGTGGAGATACTGGTTCTTCGGCAATGAAGGGATTCTGCAATGTACCGGGAATCAGATGCCTGGCTTTCTTCCCAGACAAGGGAATAAGTCCAATTCAAAGGGCCCAGATGACCACTATGGAAGGCGACAACATCCTATCATGTGCAATCAAAGGGAACTTCGATGATGCCCAATCAGGCGTGAAACAGATTTTTTCTGAGATTCCAGAAGAATTCCTCACAAAAAACAATTTGATTCTCTCCAGTGCCAATTCCATCAATTTCGGAAGGCTTGCCCCTCAGATTGTATATTATTACAGTTCGTATCTTCAGATGGTCAGAGAAAGAAAAATCAAGATGGGAGATAAAGTCAATTATGTGGTTCCGACAGGAAACTTCGGTGACATTCTTGCAGGTTTCCTTGCAAAGCTCTCAGGGCTTCCAATAGGAAGACTGATCTGCGCTTCAAACAGCAACAACGTCCTGTTTGATTTCTTTCAAACTGGAACATATGACCGCAATAGGAAGTTCAATGTGACCATTTCGCCTTCAATGGACATATTGATATCAAGCAATCTGGAGAGGCTTCTGTTCTGGGCTGCAGATTGCAATTCAGATTCAGTCAGAAAATATCTTGATGACCTGCAGAATTTAGGAAAATTCTCGTTGAAAGAAGAAGAACTGGTAAAAATCCGAAGCACATTCTCCGCCGAATGGGTGAGCGAGAACCAGACTTACAAGACAATTGCACAGGTGTTCAGAGGCCATGGCTATCTCATGGATCCACATACGGCAGTTGCATGGAAGGCTGGGGAACTTTACCAAAGACACACTGCGGACAATTCTCCAATGGTGGTTCTTTCCACCGCTTCTCCTTTCAAGTTTCCTTCATCAGTACTCAAGTCATTCGACCGCACCGCAATTCTTCCAGACTCGGCACAAGCCCAGGTCATGATGCTCCAATCCGTCACTGGAAAGAAAGCTCCCCTATGCATCGGTTCGCTGTTTGGCAAACAGGTCAGATTCCAAGACCTAGTCAAACCTGATGAAATGATGGCATATGTCATGGATAAGGAAAAAACATTATGATAAAAGTTCAAGTACCGGCTACCACTGCCAATCTAGGACCTGGATTTGACTGCATGGGTCTGGCTCTGTCCTTATATGGGAGGTTCTCATTCCAGACAATAGAGGAAGGTCTAAAATTCGAAGGAGTTCCTCTGCAGTTCCAGAATGAAGACAATCTGGCGATTCGCTCTTATCGCCTTGCCGAGAAAGCCGCATCAAAAAGCCCTGCCAAAGGTGGCCTCAGGTTGTCAATTGACTCTGACATTCCGGTATCGAGAGGATTGGGAAGCAGTGCAAGCCTGATAGTAGCTGGAATTCTGGCTGCAAATGCAGCTTGCGGCTACGCCTTGAGCGAGCATCAGATTTTGAACCTGGCAACAGTAATAGAAGGCCATCCTGACAATGTGGCACCGGCACTTCTCGGTGGACTCACAGTATCAATGATGGACAACAATCAAGCATTTGCCATCCGCTGTCCAATTTCCAAATCAATAAGATTCTGTGCACTTATTCCGGATTTTGAACTGAGCACACATCTTGCCAGAAGCGTTCTTCCAAAGAGCGTTCCATTTGCCGATGCACTATTCAATGCCTCTCATGCAGCATGTCTTCTTCCAGCATTGGAGAAAGGAGACATTGGTCTGATCAGAAAAGCACTGAAGGATTCCCTGCATCAGAAATACAGGGCTGAATTGATAGACCAATATGGTCTGATCCAGGACATGATGAAAGAAGAGGTCATGTTCATTAGTGGTGCGGGACCGACTCTCATGTGTATTTATCAGCAGGAAGATTTCCCAGAAAGAATTGCCAGAGAACTGGCTGATTTGAATCATCAATGGAAAGCAGTACCGCTGAAAACAGCAATACATGGACCATCAGTAACGGAGGTTGATGATGAATGATGATTTTCTACTCGTAAACAAGAAGATTCTTCCTTCTTTCTTCGAAAAAGTTCTGGAAACACGCCGTCTGCTTGAAACTGGAGAAATAAAGGATATTACTGCAGCAGTCAAGAAAACTGGAATTTCCAGAAGCACCTACTACAAGTACAAGGACTGCATCTACACTCCTGATTTTGGAGGTTCACAGAGAAAGGCAGTGCTTTCCATGCTTCTAAGCCATGAGATAGGAATGCTTTCAACTGTTCTCAGAGCTCTTTCAGACATGGGAGCAAGTGTTCTTGCGATATCACAGAGTCTCCCGATTCACAAAATGGCCAGCATAATCATTACCATTGATATCGGAACCTTGAACTGCTCAATGGAAAAAGGGCTTGCCCTTCTCTCATCCATACCTGGAGTGGAGAATGCAAGCCTCATTCTTTTGGAGTAAATCCGGATATCAGATTAATGATGTTTCCGTGAGCTGAGGACACGCACCTGCTTGAACAGGCCTTCTCCTTCGCTCTTGGTTTCTATTCCTGTGACATCGTTCAGAGCGGTGTGAACCAAGCGTCTCTCATAAGGATTCATTGGCTCCAGAAGCTGTGATCGACCTGTCTTCTTCACCTGCTGTGCAGTGCGATAGGCCATTCTCACAATCTGTTTCTCATGACGGATTCTGTAATTCTCACTGTCAAGAATAACCTTGCAATCAGAATCAAGCTGGTTGGCATAAGCGTTGGCAATAACCTGAAGAGCATCAAGGTTCTTTCCCTTTCTGCCAATCAGAATGCTGTCAGACTCACTTTGAATACTCAAAGTAAGCTTGGTTCCCTTTATGCTGTCGGTCATGATATCCGCTTCATATCCCATAAGAGAAATCATCTCCTTTGTGAAATTTGATATCTTATCCACAACTTCAGGGTCAACATTTGGATTCTCGTCTTCTTCTGGTGTGTCATTGAACTGGGAAAGCTCCTCCTCGAAAGCCTGTTGAAAAGCTGACTTTTCTTCGCTTGTCTCTTCCTTGACAGTCACTTTGATTCTGACTGGCTTCTTAAAAAACAAACCACTATGTCCTTCATCCAGGACTTCAACGTCAAAACAAGATTCATCCATGTTCAGCTCGGCTACAGCCTTGGCCACGGCTTCCTGTTCTGTCTTTCCTTCAAATTCATTTATCATTTCTATCCTCGTTACTTATTGTTCTTTTTAGTATCGGAAGAACCTTTTTTGGGATTCTTCGCTTCAAGTGCCATTCTCTTCTTCTTTTCCTCGAATTTCCTGATGGCTTCAGGAACCAAGGCCTCGGCTTCCTTCTGTTGTTTACGTGATGGCTTCACCAAGGAAGGATTCTCGAGTTCCTTCTTTCTCTTTATCCTCATGATAAGCTGCTCCAGCATTGAAAGACCATTCTGGACTGTCCAATAAAGTATAAGGCCGGAAGGAGCATTATAGAGCACAAAGAAGAATATGATCGGCATTCCATAAGTCATGAACTTCATCGATCCCTGCTGTGCGGTACCTGCAGATGTCAGCTTGGATGAGAATATCATGCTTACTGTGTAGATTATTGGAAGTATATGAAGTGCATTTCCAATAAACGGTATGTTGAAGCCAAATGTCAGCACTGTATCAGGAATGCTGAGGTCTGGAATCCATCCAGGAATGAACATTGCTCCTCTGAGTTCAAAGTGCTTGTTGAGCAAACCGTAGAATGCAATCAGAATCGGGAACTGAATAAGAAGTGGAAGGCAACCTCCCATCGGATTCACACCCTCTTCCTTGTAAAGCGCCATTGTTGCCTGATTCAGCTTCTCAGGGTTATCCTTGTAGCGGACTTTCAGTTCATCCATCTTAGGCCCTAGCGCTGCCATCTTAGCGGAAGACGATGCCGACTTTCTTGTCAGTGGGTAAGTCAGAAGCTTTATGAAGACAGTTACCATGATGATGGCAACACCATAGTTTGGAATGATGTTGTAGAAGAGATTCAACAGCCACTTCAAGGCATTTTCAAGCCAAGAAAGCCATGATCCTCCATCCATAACTGTATCAAGGTTGCGCCCCTGAAGTCCCCAGGCGTTTGCTGTAGGAGAATAGTATGATCCAAGATATTCCTTGAGCTGTGGTCCACAGTAGAAGAATACTTCATCGTTTACGCTTGTCTCACCCGTGAAGTTCCTTTCAAGGAAGTAACTTGACGAAAGAGCCAATCCTGTCTTTTGAGTGGATTCTGTGGCAACGAAGTCGAAATCACCCTTTTCAGGCATGGCGACCGAACTGAAATACTTTCCAGTCAGATCAACCCATTTGAATGGATCTTCGAATACAATCTTTCCATTTGTCAGTTTAGCCTGGAGTTTCTTGTCTTTTCCATTTTCCTTTATTGATGAAATATAGAAGCGCCTGTAGTTGTATGCATCATTCTTCATCTGTGTGAATTTCGGACCAATCTGCGGTTCAAAACCCAAGGTATAGATGCTGCCATCAAAATCGAGTGGCTTGTCTGACTTGATGTCCACTGACACCTTGAACAGATAATCGCTCTTCTTGAACTGGAAAGTCTTGATGATGGTGAATGAATTATTCGTTTCCGAATCAGTGAAATCCTGTGTGAACACAACCTTGTCTTCATATACCTGATATGAAAAAGGCACTGTGATAGGATTCTCAATGTTATTTCCAAGATACATCAGGAAGGCATTGTTATCAGTCGGCCCCTTGAAGAGCAGATCGATGGTATCGCCATTCTCTGTGTATTTCTTCAGCTTGATGCTGGAAACCGAAGCTCCTGCTGGATCAAACGTGATATCGAAGTAATTCGTCTCAAAATGAAACGGTGCAGTGCCGGTCTCAGTCTTACCGCTGATGAGGTTTGCATTCCAATCGGATTTTTCAGATACTGAAGGCTGAACCTCCTGTGTTGCCTGATTCAGAACTTCTTCCTGTGCAGATGCTTCCACTGCATTGTTCTGCTTTATGACGGAAATCCATGATCCCGCCATAATAACGATAACACAAAGAACTATTGCAAGTATTGATTTTTTATCCATGTCTTCTCCCTACGGCTGATGTTTGTGAGTACAAAGCATGAAAAGACAACAAATCAGACCTGGCATAAACCGGCCTGATTCAACAGAGAAATCAATTTATCCTTTTTTTCCTCATAAGAAGCAGTCTTTCCCTTGTACACGATAAAGGCAAAGTCAAAACCTGTATTGATACTCGACTTGTTTGTACGGAAAATCTCTTTGTACTGACGCCGTATATGATTCCTTTGAACAGAATTACCATAATGCTTCACAGGAATTACAATAACCCTGGAGTACTCAAGAGAGTTAGATACAACAATCACCCTCAGGCCGGAACAGCTAAAGCTTTTTCCATTCCTGAAGATGCTGTCGATTTCAAGTCTGCTTTTGACTATCTCAAGCTTAGTAAGGCTTTTTCTCATCGCAAACAGTCAAGCTGTGTCTGCCCTTTGCTCTTCTTCTAGCCAATATAAGACGACCACTCTTTGTAGCCATACGAGCTCTGAAGCCGAATTTTCTGTTTCTCTTCACCTTACTGGGCTGATATGTTCTCTTACCTTTGTAACTCATAGGATCTTCTCCAGTTTTTATCGCAGTTAAGCGGATTTTTTCATTAAAGATGCATGGCTGAAAAAACCATACAGCAAATGATTGTACAATCCTTCGCCGACTTTAGTCAATACATGCAGACACCGTCATGATCAACTCTCATTCGGTGACGTAGAATAGGATTATATTGAGAAACCAAAACAATATCCAGTATCTGCCTTAGTTTTTTGCCCATATTCTTATCGTCCGGACCACCAAAGTGGGATATTTGCTTTTTATAAGATGGATGACCTCACCTTTCTTGAATTGAAAAGTTGCAGCCCAGGATCCATTGTCGCATTCGATTGAAAGAGTTCCATGCTTCAGTTCCACCGGTCGGGTGTGCATGCCGATTTCTCCAAGACCGAGTTCCTCCCAATCCGCAAAGAGTCTCCGCCTTGGATCAGAAAAATCAATTCCAAGCTTCTTGATCGTGTCATTCATGAAAAACGCTGTGTTCTGGGGCTCTTCCGGTGATTTTCTCAAGTCTTTCTTGAACTTCATCGCTGAGCCTCAAACTGTCCATTGATTACATGATAGCACTTGGAACTTTCATCCGAATCTCCGGAAAAATATTTCTCATCAAGCAGAAAAGTAAAAAAAGCCTGCGAATAGGATCCAAGCTGCTCCAAGAAAGCACCCCTTCTCCTGCTATCCAGTTCAAGCATGACATCATCTATCAGCATCACCGGATTCATTCCTGTCTGACGCCTGAAGAAGGCAGCCTGAGCTGTTCTAAGAATCAGAGAGGCAAGTCTCAGCTGGCCTGTGGAACCAGAATTCTGAAAAAGACCATTCTGATCGTAAATAATGAATCTATCACGATGTATTCCACTGGTGGTAGAGAACATCCTCTGATCCCTTTCCCAGTTCTCTCCAAGATATTCTGCAATCTTTTCTTCCGAATCCAGACCATCCCACGAAGGTCTGTAGCTCAAAGTCAGATTTCTACCATCTTCGGCGATGTTCTTATAGAAGTCTGGAAAAATCATATTCAGAACAGAGCAGGCTTCATTTCTGGCTTTCTGAATTCGAAGACCATAGCGTGCAAGAAGAAGATTGTATGTTTCCATCATCTGCTTCATGTTCGTTTTAACTGCGGCGTTTCTTTGCTTAAGGACAGCCTTGTAGTGACGAAGGTCATCAAGATAAAGCGGATCGTACATCGAAAGAGACTGATCAAAGAAATTCCGCCGGAATTCGGGTTCTCCACGGATCAGATCGATATCATCATACGAAAAATTGACACAGGGAATATTGTAAATTACTTCTCTTCGGTCCTTGATTTCCCGTCCATCAAGCAGGACGGTCTTTTTTCCTTCAACATACTTGAGGATTATTTCACGTGAATCTTCATGAACATCATGAAATTCAGCTCCTATGAGAAAGTCATCAGATCCATGTCGTGTCACTTCTCTCAGATTTCTCGTTCTGAATGAATTCCCATAGCAGAGAAAATAAAGCACTTCAAGCATATTTGTCTTGCCCTGACCGTTTTCACCAATCAGAAAGACCTGCTTGTATGATACATCAATACTCTGGTCCTTGAGATTTCTGAAGTTTCTGAACCAGACTCTATCAAATTTCATATTTCAGTATTTCAATTGACCTGCATAGGCATGATCACATGAAGATATTCTCTTTCTGGATCAGGTTTGATTACAAATGCCTTGGTAGGATCATTGAACCAGATGTTGAAGTATTCCCCATCCATCACTTTCAGTGGAGCTTGGAGATAAAGATAATTCAGAGCACAGATGAATGGATTTCCATCAAATTCACATTGAATTGTCTCTTTTGCTGTTCCTATATCGCTTTCTTCGGTGGAAATGAGAATCTTCTCATTCTCAATCTGCATAACCACACGCTTGAATTTGGAATCAACCAGAAGTGACACTCTCTTGAGTGCTTCATCCATATCCTTGATCTTGATTCTGCAATGGTTGGACATGTTGGTCGGGATAACCTTGCGATAATTTGGAAATGGAGTATTCTGGAGCACAGTGTAGTATTCGCAGTTGCTGGACCTGATCATCATTATCGATTGATCGATATGAATATCATAATCACCCTCGTTGTTGTTGAATGACTTGATGATATTGATGAATTTTCTAGGAATGGTGACGTCATCGAAATCAGGTATCTCAAAGTCCACTGGCTGATTGATGAATGAAAGTCTCTTTCCATCAGTGCCAACCATGATCAGGCAGTTGTCTTCCTTGGAAAACAATGTTCCATTCATGTAGGCCTTTGTTTCATCCTGGCTTACTGCAAAGGCTGTCTGATCGATGAGTTTTCCAAATATCTTCTTTGGAATTCTGAAGAACGCTTCGTCGACTTGCAGAAGTTCCGGAAAATCATCCTGAGTAGTGCGGAGGTTGAATGATATCGTATTGTCATCGTTGGTGATCATCATCTGACAATCCTTGTCGTAGAAGTGAATGATTTCTTCTGGAAGAGAACGGAGAATATTCAGAAATCTTTCACATTTTACTGAAACATGTCCCTCTTCTTCTGTTGAAACAGCTATTTCAGAAGAAAAACCCATCTTCTGATCTGTTGCTTTGATTATGAGTTTGTCATTTCTTGTTTCAAGGTAGACATTTGCAGTAATTGAGAGGTTGCTCTTCTGTGACGTGAATTCAGCAGAATTTGCGATTTCATTCAAAATAGAATTTCTTTGGCAAGTGAATCTCATTAAAATATTCTCCTATTCTAAATTTAAGTATAAAACTAGTAGTAGTATTAATAATACCACATTTTTCTGTGGATTGACATAGTAATTTGTTAATTGGTTTGTGATTGCTTCATAGATAACTTGTGGAGAAGTCCTAGTTATTGCCTGTGGATAACGTTTGATAAAACTGCTGTTATCCACAGGCAAAATTAAATTCCACAGAAAAGATGATTTATGCACAAGGTTATCCACAGGTTGCTCACTGCTTGTTTCCGGCCTTTATGACAGTCAGCAACTGGTTTATCAGGGCCTGAGTTTCGCTGTTAGGGACTGTAAGCTGACTCTTTATCTTGTCAATTGCATACATGATTGTCGTATGGTCTCTTCCACCGAATTCGATTCCAATCTCAGTGGTGGAATAATCCGTCTGGATCCTTGCAAGATACATTGCTATCTGACGGGCACTGGCAATCGATTTCTTCTTGCTCTTTCCCTTTATGTCATAAGGTGAGATATCGAAGAATTCGGCAACTGATTTGATGATTTTTGCAATCGAAGTGGTGCTTCGATCGATATTTATCCTTATGGAATTTTTCAGCAGTTCCTTTGCGACTTCCATTGTGATCTCTTTATTTATAAGGTCACTGTATGCGACGAGCTTTGTCAGGCATGATTCCAGGTCACGGACATTGGTCTGTACATTCTGGGCAACGTAAGAGAGAATGTCATCGTCAATGACGAAATTCTTTTCCACGCACTTGTGTCTGAGAATCGCCAGCCTTGTTTCATATTCAGGTGGCTGGATGTCTACGCTCAATCCCCGTTCGAATCTGTTTCTCAATCTGTCAGAAATATCCTTGAGCTCGCTCACCGGTCTATCACAGGTGAATACTATCTGTCTTCCTGTATCATAGAGGTCGTTGAATGTATTGAACAATTCGGCTTGAGTCTCCTTCTTGTTCTCCAGAAACTGGATATCATCAATAAGAAGGACATTCACTCTTCTGTACTTGTTCTTGAACTGCTGCATTGTCCTGCTGTTCACGGAATTAATGAATTCATTGATGAAGTTCTCCGAGGTGATGTACAGGACTCTGAGCTTCGTGTTCTGAACAAGATGATTTCCGATCGCCTGAATCAGATGTGTCTTGCCGAGCCCTACACCACCGTAGATCAGGCAGGGATTGTAGTTTCCGCCAGGGTTTTCCGATATGGCCTTGCATGCATTGAAGGCGAATACACTGTTATCTCCAGGAACGAATGAATCAAAGGTGTAAGAGGGATTTAGCATATCATTCGTTTTGTTTCTGTTTTTTGGCGTCTGCGGTGCGCTCTGTGACGTATCTGCAGGCCGTGCAGGCTTTTCCGGTGATGGAGTCTCTGCATTTGCCTTTGTCTCTTCTTTTTTCTGAACCATCTTGAGTCCGATGGTGAAGCCTGCGATTTCTGATACTTTTGAGATGATCACATCAGAAAATTTCTTACCCGCCAGATCGAGTACAAGCTTGGTGCTGGTCCTGAGCGTCAGTGTCTGTTCGTCATGTGAATCGAAGAAAATACGAGAGAACCAGGTGGCGTAATCCTGATCTCCAACGGCTGTCTTTATCGCTGGAGCAGCCTCATTCCAGCATTCTTGCAAGTCAACTTTATTATCTGCCATGGGTTCATTCTATCTGGTTGCCTTTACGTTTGCAAGATGTTTCAATTCCGTATCAGTGTTGAAGTTAAATTCCTAAAATGATATAATGACATGATTATCAGAACGATTGTGTACGTTTGACTATAATCGAAGGATATTTATAGATGAGTGAAGAAGATAAGGCAGTTCTCGGGCTAGCTCCAGCAGAGCATCACGACAATGTTGATCTGCAGAAGGGAATAGATGAATACGCTGGTTCCAGCATTCACGTACTGAAGGGTCTCGATGCAGTTCGCAAGAGGCCTGGCATGTATATTGGATCGACTGGAATACTTGGTCTGCATCAGCTTGTATATGAAATTGTTGACAACGCTGTGGACGAAGCAATGGCAGGATTCTGCGATCAGATCAACATTCTCATAGAGAAGGGAAACTATGTCACAGTTGAGGACAATGGAAGAGGAATTCCTGTGGAAATGCACCCAGAGGAGCATGTAAGTTCTCTCGAAGTCGTTCTTTCAAAGTTGCATGCTGGTGGAAAATTTGACAATAACGCATACAAGGTATCCGGAGGACTTCATGGTGTTGGATCTTCGGTTGTCAATGCACTGAGTGATTTCTTTGAGGTCAATGTCCATCGTAACGGATTCATCTGGTCACAGACCTACAAGTACGGAAAGAAGATCGATGAAGTCCATCAGGTCGGCAAGACTGACAGGACCGGTACGGTTGTAAAGTTTCATCCAGATCTCCAGATCATGGAGACTGAGGAGTTCAATTTTGATGTTCTCTGTTCACGTTTCAGGGAACTCGCCTTCCTCAACAGTGGCGTTACGATAGTTGCGACAGACGACAGAGGACCTGAACCTCACACCAAGAAATTTATCTTCTCAGGTGGAATCAAGGACTTCGTCAAGTATATCAACAATGGCAAGCATGTCCTTAATGATGATCCAATCTATATCAATGTTGAAAAAGATGGAAAGGAAAACAATCAGAAGGCTATCGTTGAGGTTGCCATTCAGTACAATGACCGCTTCGATGAAGCCGTGTTCACATTCGTCAATAACATTAATACCCGTGAAGGCGGCACACATCTGATTGGATTCAAGGCTGGACTGACTTCTGTCATAAACAAGCAGCTTAAGAAATATCCAAAACTGACAAAGAAGTTTGAGGAGCCGCTTACCGGAGATGACATGAAGGAAGGACTTACGGCTGTGGTGTCTGTGAAGATTCCAGATCCTCAGTTTGAAGGCCAGACCAAGATGAAGCTTGGAAACCCTTATATTCAGGGCATTGTGAACTCTGTGGTTCAGGAGAAGCTTGGGGATTACTTAGATGAATTCCCTGCTTTCACTGAGCTGATTCTTGAGAAGATGATCACGGCTGCCAAGGGAAGAATTGCGGCACGAAAGGCTCGTGAGAACGAAAGGAAGAAGTTCGATGGCTCCGGTCTTCCTGGAAAGCTTGCCGACTGCAGTGAGAAGGATCCTGCTCTCAGAGAGATATTCATCGTTGAGGGAGACAGTGCTGGAGGGTCTGCCAAGCAGGGCAGAGACCGTCGTACTCAGGCAATCCTTTCTCTTTGGGGAAAGATGCTTAACGTAGAGAAGGCACGTGCTGACAAAGTTGTGGACAACGAGAAGCTTCAGCCTGTGATTGCCAGCATTGGAGCTGGAATCGCAGATGGATTTGATGTGACCCGTGTCAGATATCATAAAGTCATTATCATGGCTGATGCTGATGTCGATGGATCTCATATCAGAACTTTGCTTCTGACCTTCTTCTTTAGATATATGCGTCCTCTTCTTGAAGCTGGATATGTGTACTTTGCCATGCCACCTTTGTTCAAGATTACCATTGGCACAAAGGAATATTATGCCTATGACGAGTCTGACAAGGACAAGTATCTTCTTGAGAATGGTGTGAACGAGGATTCGGCGAACGTCAAGATCCAGAGATACAAGGGTCTTGGCGAAATGAACCCGGAACAGCTGTGGGTTACGACAATGAACCCTGAGACCCGAATGATCACCAAGGTGAACCTGGATGATGCCGTTGAGGCAGACGGGATATTCACCATGCTGATGGGTGAGGAAGTGGAGCCTAGAAGGGCGTTCATCGATGAGAACGCAGTCTATGTTTCCAATCTGGACGTATAAAGGATAAACATTGTGGAAGACAATATTGGAAAAATCATACAGGCAAATATCACGTCGGAGATGAAGACCTCCTACCTGAATTATGCCATGTCGGTAATAGTCAGCAGAGCTTTGCCAGATGTACGGGACGGGTTGAAGCCGGTCCATAGAAGAATTCTCTTCGGAATGTACGATATGGGCATACGTTCCACCGGGGCATACAAGAAGTGCGCCAGAATTGTCGGAGACGTGCTTGGAAAATATCATCCGCACGGAGATGCGTCGGTGTATGATGCCCTTGTGCGTCTTGCTCAGGATTTCTCTCTCAGATACCCAGTGGTCAAGCCGCAGGGTAACTTTGGTTCGGTCGATGGCGATACCGCTGCGGCAATGAGATACACGGAATGTAAGATGAGCCGGATTGGAGAGCTTATGCTTGAGGATCTGGATAAGGAAACCGTGGATTTCGGACCAAACTACGATGAATCCCTGCAGGAGCCGCTGGTTCTTCCTGCCGCTTTCCCATTCCTTCTTGCAAATGGTTCGTCAGGAATCGCTGTCGGGATGGCGACCAATATGGCCCCACATAATCTTCGTGAAATAACTGACGCAATTGCAGCTCAGATTGACAATCCTGAAATTACTATCTCGGAGCTCATGCAGTACATCAAGGGCCCTGATTTCCCAACTTATGGAATCATCTGCGGTACGGCTGGAATCAAGGAAGCCTTTGCCACAGGCCGTGGCAAGATCGTGATGCGGGGACGCTACTCAATTGAAGAGAACAAGACCCATGATTCAATAGTGTTCACTGAGATTCCTTATCAAGTGAACAAGGCTGAGCTGGTAAAGAAGATCGATGAGCTTCGCAAGACTTCATTGAAGGATATCTCCGTAGTTCGTGATGAATCCGACCGTGATGGAATGAGAGTCGTCATTGAGCTGAAAAAAGGTGCTGTTCCTGAAATTGTTGTAAATCATCTTTTCAAGGACACCCCTCTGGAGACCAACTTCAATGTGAACAACCTTGCATTGGTCGATGGCAAGCCGGAGCTTTTGAACCTGAAGCAGCTTCTTCATTACTTCATTAAGCACAGAGAGAACGTCATCACAAGAAGAACTCAGTTCAATCTTCGCAAGGCCAAGGAACGTGAGCATGTTCTTTTTGGATTGAAGACAGGTCTTGAGAATATCGATGCAGTGATTGAGATCATCAAGAAGGCTAAGGACAATGACGAAGCCTGCATGAGTCTTTGCACTGCATTTGCTCTGGATGACATTCAGGCAAAGGCCATCATCAACATGAGACTTGGACGCCTGTCGCATCTTGAGACAAGTGAAATCCTCAATGAACTCGCTGATATTGAAGCCAAGATCGGTTATTATACAGATCTTCTTTCATGCGAAGGAAAAATCCTTCAGGTGGTCAAGGAAGAGGCTCAGAACGTTGGCTTGACCTATGGTGATGCAAGACGCACTCAGATTGACCCACATGAGGTCGGTGGAGCAATAGACAAGGATTTCATCAAGAAGGAAGAAGTCGTAGTCGTTGTCTCAAACAAGGGATTCTGCAAGCGTGTAAGTGCTGAGGAATACCGATCGCAGACTCGTGGCGGAAAGGGCGTGAAGGGTGCTTCTCTCAGGGACGAGGACTTTGTCGAGCATCTTTTTGTGACAAGCAGTCATAACAAGGTCATGTTCATCACAGACTCCGGTAGAGCGTTCTGGATGGAAGTCTATGAGATTCCTGAAGGATCCAAGATTGGCAAGGGTGTCAACATCAAGGCTCTTCTGCCAAAACTCGAAGTCAATGAGAACATTACCAGCATTATCAGCTTTGAAGATTTTGACGAAGATGTTTATCTGCTTATGGCGACAAGAGAAGGAGTGCTCAAGAGAGTTACCTTGAATGCCTTCATAAATGGCAGAAAGAATGGAATCAGAGCCCTGTATCTGAATGATGGTGACGTTCTTCAGGATTGCATCATGGTCAAGGAAGACGATGAAGCCATGATAGTCAGCCGTCTTGGAAAGGGTCTGAGATTCGCTTGTTCGAGTGTGCGCAGCATGGGAAGAGCTTCCTTCGGCGTAAAGGGAATGAGAACCTCAGAAGAAGACATGATAGTCGGGCTGGTGAAGGTTGATCCCGCCAATGAAATCCTCATGCTTACTTCCAAGGGAAAGGGCAAGAGAGTGGCGTTTGCTGAATTCATGGCACATGGAAGATCTACGGGCGGACAGAAGATCTACCGGCTGACCGAAGATGATTATCTTGTTGTAGCACTTGGAGTTAATGATGAAAATGACATTGTTTGCATTACCAAGAACGGCATTACAATCAGAACTCATGTTGAAGGAATTTCCAGGCAGGGAAGAAACGCATCCGGAGTCAAGGTTGTCACGATGAAGAGTGATGATGATGAGATCGTCGCTGTTTCCGATACCACAAGAGCCGAAGATGAGGAAGATAATCCGGATTCTGTTGCAGAGGTTGAAGATACTTCAAAAACTGATGAAACTGACAAATAATGTCCATATGAATCTGTTCTTGTAAATAGAAACAGACTTTAAAACCGCATTTCAGACACCTGGGATGCGGTTTTTTTTGAATTTTGATATTTTTAAAAACAATTCTAAAAACAGACCAACCACCAGGTGTTTCACGTGAAACAATCAAAAATCAGA
>JAAYFO010000120.1 GCA_012728215.1 Spirochaetales bacterium
AAACTTATATAAAAGCAACTGTTTTTCCTATGATTTCAATAAGGAAAAAACGATATGTTCAAAAAATCTTGCGACATATGTCTGAAGATGAATCGTGTTAGAGGAAAAAAGATTGCTAATGACAGCAGTTTTGAAATCAGAGAATTTGAAGGTATATCAAGTTCTAAGCAGTTTTTCCTGAAGAACATCTATTGGGTGAAAGCTGGAAAATCATTTGTTTTAACCTTTACACGGTTTTTCAAATTTGCTATCATAAGGCAGTTTTCAGCTTGGTGGTGCATTAGCGCTGCTTTGCGAAAAGGGCCCGTAGCTCAGTTGGTCAGAGCAGGGGACTCATAATCCCTTGGTCCTAGGTTCAAGTCCTAGTGGGCCCATGTTTTTTGAGAAGCTTGATACAAAGCTACTTTATTACCAATTCATTCACTTATATGGAGCTGTAAAACTCCTTTCTCCATTTTCTCCCATGTATCGCATGAAAACCACCGGAATTCATTCATTCAAAATGTTCTTCTTCATCCATTCCGTCTCTCCTTTCCTTGTATCAAGGAATCGCCCTTTTCCGCTTGGTAAGGCAAGCAAAACATTGGAATAGAAGAAAATTTTGTCCACACCCCAGAACGACTACTATAGTGCAAGAAAGATTTCTACCAAAGTATATTAACAGTAACAAGAACTATTCTCGCCATATTGAGTATCTGGCGAAGTTCTACCGCAGACGAAAAAAATTTGAAAAACTTGAATAAACTGCTGATTAACAGATATTTAATCTTGAAGAAATGTCGTTTTTTCTTAAAAATTTGCTTGAACAAACTGCAATTACATTGTATTACTGAAATTAGGAAGGATTTCATGTATTTCAAGAGAAAGGTCTATAAAGCACTATTGGATTGGAAAGAAAGATACTCCGATAATTATGCAGTAATGCTTGAAGGAGCAAGGCGAGTAGGAAAGTCTACGATTGCTGAGCATTTTGCGAAAAACGAATATAGGTCATATATCATGATCGATTTCTCAAGCACAACAGAAGAACTGAAAGCATGTTTTGATGATATTGGAAATCTGAGTCTTTTCTTCTTGAGACTTCAAGCCGTGACCGGAGTTGTTCTGTATGAGCAAGAATCAATCATCATATTTGATGAAGTTCAGTTGTTTCCAAGGGCTCGGCAAGCAATAAAGCATCTGGTCTTGGATGGAAGATATAGTTATTTGGAGACCGGCTCTCTTATTTCGATAAAGAAGAATGTAAAGGATATACTGATTCCATCTGAAGAAATGAAAATCCCAGTTTTTCCAATGGATTACGAAGAATTCTGTGATGCGACAGGGCAGGACTACTCGATATTGAAACTGGTTTATGAAGAACGGAAGCCGATAGGCCAGGCAGTGAATCGTAAACTGATGAGGGATCTGCGAATCTATATGGCCGTTGGCGGAATGCCTCAATCAGTTGAAGCCTACTTAAAAGGAAAGAGTTTTGCTGAAATAGACCATGTGAAGAGACAAATAATTACGTTGTATGAGGATGACTTCAGAAAGCTTGATCCTTCCGGAAAAATAAGTGCAATGTACCATTCCATTCCGGCTCAGCTTTCAAAAGACATGCGCAAGTACCGAATCACTACTGCGATTGGAAAAAGGGACAGTCTGAAATCTTCAGAATTGTTTTATGACCTGATTGATTCCAGGACAGTGTTGCCCTGTTTCAATGTCACGGATCCCCGTGGTAGTCTAGCTCTTACCAAGGACATTGAGAACTTCAAGCTGTATCTTGCAGATACCGGTCTGTTCATAACTCTGATGTTCATTGATAGACCTGCTGTGGAAAATTCCATTTATGCAAAGCTGCTTTCAGATAAACTGCCTTCCAATCTCGGCTATCTCTATGAGAATCTTGTTGCTCAGATGATTGCGTCTTCTGGAAGAGAACTGTATTACCACACATGGGAAAAAGAAGGAAGTACTCATTATTATGAAATTGACTTCCTGGTTGCAAAAGGCAGCAAAGTAGATGCTTTTGAAATAAAGTCCTCAGGAATTGGAAAGCATGAATCTATTCTGGAATTCTCAACAAAATACTCGCAGAGCATAAACAATGCATATCTGATATCACAGAAGGATGTCTCAAAAGAGAATTCATTGTATCTTGAACCATTTTACCTTGTGCCTTTCTTATGGGGAAATCCTGACTGATTGCAAACTGCTATAGGGTACTGAACCAATGCATTCAATGAAATCATTGCCTTGTCAAAACATTGCCAAATTGTCAGTTTGTACATTGGAGAACTCTCATCAACCGAAAAAGCATTTCGAGCAATAGTTCAGGAAAACGCGCATTGTATCAAACCGGTCGGTAGACCACATCAATATCCGATGATTTGATACCAAGTTACAGAAAACGAGTTCCTTTCCCTATTAGGGTTTTGAGAACTCTTTCATAAAAGCCTGGAAAATCCTTCCTGCTTCATGTCATTCTAAATGATAATACTAAAACGAGATTTTTCCTTGTAATGCAACACCTAGTTGATTATTAAGGAAAACTGGCATGACTGCTATTTCAGGGACCGCTTTTCCATAGCAGACTTGGCTGAGCTTGTCATTATAATCTTTAGCGAAGTCAAATGGTCTGATACTTGCAAAAACTCTGAATGAAATGAGCGATAATAAACCAGTAGCGAGCATCACTGTTCCTACTCTGGAATCAATACTTTCAATTATCTCATACATACCCTGACAATATCCCACGGTCATCAAAATGCCGCTGGCAATATCACCTATCAATTGAGTGGTTCCACCCTTTGCATCTTTTTGCACATAAGAACCGATGCCTGCTCCTACTAGGAGATTCAAAAGAAATGCGGTAGTGGTATCTTTCTTATTTTCGTTGTAAAGCATCATGCGTTCAGAATCAGATAGTCCCGTGGTATATTGTGACACCAAAGACAGGGTGTCAATTTTTGCGTTGTTTAGAATCAAAGATGCTTTTTGAAAATCTGTCGGATCAGCAAACAAGCTCGAAATGCAGACTGCAAGTATAAGCAGAAACATCAAAGGTTTTTTTATTTATTCTCCTTGTTTTTAAAAAACAATACTCGATGTTACTATATGCTAAGCCGCTTATCAAGGCATCAATGGCAAGCTTTGGAACGATTTGATTCATGCACCGATTACGCATGAGAAGATAAACTGCGATGTATGTTGTATGGATGGACAAATTCCTTTGCGGTCTTCTGGTTTCTTATGGACTTTTTTTACTTTATCACAAAGCCCTGTAACTAATAATTGCTTTTAATGCTTTGTTTGTTTACCTTATATCCAGCAAGCTATGACAAATATTTACATATAGCTATGTCAAAGGAAAAAAAATGGAGCGAAAAACTTCAAAAACAATCAAAGGTTTTAAAACCAAAGATGGAGCGGGCGTTAATTTAGTCAGAGTTTTAGGGCACCAAACTGCGGTTGATTTTGATCCAATATTGATGCTTGATTCTTTTGATAGTACAAATCCTCCAGATTATATTGCAGGTTTTCCAATGCATCCACATAGAGGCATTGAAACAATCAGTTATGTAAGTAGTGGTAAGATGACTCATAAAGACAGCCTTGGAAATAGTGATACGATTTCTAGTGGTGAAGTGCAATGGATGAGAGCTGGATCTGGAATTCTTCATGAGGAAAAGCTCCCAGCTGTTGATAGATTATTAGGTGTTCAACTTTGGCTGAATCTTCCTAAGAATTCTAAAATGGTTGATCCAATGTATAGGAGTATCAAAAACAGTGAAATTCCTGAAGTTGCAATCAATAATGGAAAAGTGAGAGTTTTAGCTGGAACTTTTAATGATGAAAATGGGTATATAAATGATTGTCTACCCGTAAATTACTATGATATCCAATTAAAACCTAATGCTACTTTCTCCATTGATACAAAAGAGACTAGTTCTATTATGTTATTTACATTGACTGGTAATATTTTATTTGATGGTGAAGTAGTTGAGGAAAAGACAGCTGTAAAACTGACACAAGGAGACAAAATTACAATCAAGAGTTTAGATACTGATGCTCAAGTTCTGTATATTGAATCAAGGGCCTTGAAAGAACCGATTGTCTGGGGTGGACCTATTGTAATGAATTCAAAGGCGGAACTGAATCAAGCTTTTGAAGATTTGGATAATGGAACATTTTTAAAGACAAAGATTTCATATTAGTATTAAATCTTCTTTTGCATGCCGGTGGTGAGCAGCGGTGATTTCAAGCCGGAATTATGTTATGTTCCCAATGAGCAACACTGAGGAAAATGATGAAGAGCCTGGTGGCTAAGCATTCTTTTTCAAAGTGGAGCTCTTGCGAGGCCACCACCAATTCGAAACAGAAAAGACTCCAAAAGAGCTGCACCTTGGGATGGGAAAGCGGATCTGACATCGACTCAGATGGGTAGGATCATCACAGGAAGCATTACGGGGATTGCCATAAATCCCTGAAATCGGATGATGAAGCCAAGCTTGTAAACGCTAGGGTTCCCAACAAGCGCCCGATTTGTGGATTCGTCGATTTCATGAAGCATTGATACAATGGGAACGGGTTTCAGGTCGTTTTTCCTTCTGTAGACCTTGCCTTATCCGGTTACCCAAGTATCCTCACGGCTTCTATCTTCTGTTCATAGGTGTACATCACATCCTCCAAAAGTCTAGGATTTTTTCCACCCATGCGTACTGATCATCTGCTCTCTGTTGCTTTACTGAAGATTTTTGCTACATGTAGCATTTTTTCTTCAATAGCACTTAGATTTATTTACGTAATCGCTTGTCCATGCCTGTCTTGTCCAAGTCAAACCAGCAATAAGCAAAATCATTGCTGACCATTGTCATCAAAACTGTTCTGTGAAATAATTCCAGTCATGGATAAAAAGCAGATGTCACAGGATGAACTGAAGAAATTCATCAAGGAAAATGAACCCCATCCTCTTCATGACAGTGCAAGAAGCAATGACCTTGGCTCTTTTGTGGAGATTCAATCGAATGCAGGCTTCTCAGAACTGCTGTTCTCTTTCATCAAGGGCAAGAATATATCCGAGGTTGAATGCTACAAGAAAGCAGGAATCACGCCTCAGCATTTCTCAAAGATACGAAGCGAAAGAAACTACACGCCTACAAAAGGCACAGTGATTTCACTGGCAGTATCGCTGAAGCTCAACCTTGAGCAGACCAAGAAACTGCTGAGGTCCGCAGGCCTGGCATTCACCCATTCAAGTAAATCCGACTTAATCGTCGAGTATTTCATAATCAATGAGAAATGGAACCTGTTCCAAATAAACGAAGCCCTTGATTCCTACGGTCTGGAACCGCTGAAATAGCCTGGCAGGCTAACACATACCTTCTCTTCCGAATTAGACTTGATCTGAAAGTTCAAGGAGGAACGAAAATGACTAAGGAACACCTAATGGAATACATCAGGGGCTATATCGTCGATGATTCGGTTTCATGGGAAGATACAATCGACTACATAATACGCAATCTGGATGACTTCGCAGACATCCTGGAAAAGCATCTTCTAAGCCCGAACGAGTTTCATTCAGTGCTGCCGTTCATCAAGGAAATACTGGTTACCGCTCCATTTCATGAAGACAAGGAAGAAGTATCCATTAGAGTCTATCATGCAATACTTGACTGTCAGAAGCACTATGCCGAAGCCCTGAAGAACACGCCCATGGTGTCATTCATCGATGAGACCCTCAGCTTGTTCCACTGCAATAGCAGTGAGTCCTTTAAGAAGCTGAACTTACGAAATGAATTGATGATATTCGCCATTCTT
>JAAYFO010000121.1 GCA_012728215.1 Spirochaetales bacterium
CAGGCGATTCAGGCTCGATATGCTGATGTAGGAATCATCAGGAACGGTCATTCCTTCATAAAGGAAGCACTGAGGGAAAAGGCGAATCAGGGTTTCCTTGCCGCATGTGAGGAAAGTGCCCATTATTATCTTAACTTCCCATATGATCTGAATGACTTCTCCAAGGGGCTTGCTTCTGCAGAGAATACGCTGTTCTTTGCCCTTCTCACTGCAAAGGCCTTCACTGAGGCTCCAAAAGAATATGAGAAGGCGATGGAGATACAGGGCAGGACCTTCCGTGCCAGGGAGTGGCCTGTTCAGTTCAAGTCGGATGAATTGATGGAACAAGCTCTGAAGGCAGTCAGAACTGCATGTGTCGGCGAGGGAATGAATGCAATGGAGAATACACCTGATGGAAGGAGCCTTGACTCAACCTTGATGAGAAAGGGAATTCCTGCCATGATTTTTAAGGATACCGATTTTTCGGGCGATTGGATTCAGATTGTTCAGCGTATCAGCCGAAGTGAAGACAAAATTGCCAGGTGGGAAGTCACCGGTTCTTCCCCAGATGGTGTGGAAGAGGCGAGAACGAAGATCTGCTCGATTCTGCAAGAGTATCTGAAATAGGAGAATATATGGAAAACTGGAACACTTTCACACGTCGCCAGGAGATAATTAGAATGCTTCAGTTGCAGTCCAGTCTGTCGGTTATTGAGCTTTCCAAGTGCTTTGGTGTTTCAAATGTCACCATCAGAGGTGATCTGGAAGTGCTTTCCCAGCGTGGTCTGCTGGTCAGAACCCACGGTGGTGCGATTCTTCCAGAGGATGTCGCACATCTTAGGATGTTCTCCAGCACGATAAATGAAAACCGACTGGTGAAGGAACAGCTGACTGCGAAGGCAGCCGCTCTGGTGAAGGATGGCGATACCATTATCATTGATAGTGGAAGCACTATGGCGATTCTTGCCGCAAAGCTGCATGGAAGAAAGATAACAGTGCTTACAAACAGCCTCCCTGTGATCAGCGAGCTGGCTGGGGATGAGGATATTGAGCTTATGGTGATTGGCGGCGCCTTTAGAAAAAGCGTGCTTGCCGCTGTAGGAGAGTTTTCCAGCGAGATGCTGAGGTCCATCAATGCAGACATGCTTTTCATGGGTTGTTCTTCCTTTGATCTGGAGAGGGGCATTTCATGTCCTAATCTGAATGAAAAGGTCACAAAGAGGCTGATGATTGAGGCCAGCAGGCAGGTGTGCATCGCTGCTGACAGCACCAAGAGCAACCGAACATCGCTTTACAATGTGGCTGCTTGGTCGGAGATCGATTACTTCATCACTGATTCGCTTCCTTTAGATCACAGACGGCATCTGGAAGGTCTGGCTGTGAATGTCATCATGGCAGGAGAATACTGATATGGCATCAAATATTTTGGTGGAAGAGGACGAAAAGAAAGTCCACGTTGCCTTTGCCCCTTATCGAATCTGTCCTCTGGGTGCACATGTGGATCATCAGAAAGGGATGGTCACAGGATTTGCAATAGACAAGGGCGTGACTTTGAGGTTCGTCATAAGAAAGGATTCCAGGGTTTGTGTAAGAAGCGGGGATTTTTCGGGGATTGAGGAATTCGATCTTCATTCAATTTTTCCCAAGCAGGGAACCTGGGGTGATTATGCCCGGGCGGCCGCTTCGTCTTTGGAGAATCTTGAACATGGATTTGATGGTGTGATTGAGGGAAGCCTCCCAATCGGTGGTCTTTCTTCCTCTGCCGCAGTGCTTCTGTGCTATCTCATGGCATTGTGCTTTGCCAATGGAATCAAGCTTGATGAAAATCAGATGATAGAGAAGTCGCATATTGCCGAGAACGTCTACATCGGTCTGAACAACGGCATCCTCGATCAGTCATGCATAATGCTGTGCAAAAAAAATCAGCTTCTGTGCCTGGACACGAAGACAATGGAATGGAGAAACATTCCTATGAATCCATCGATGG
>JAAYFO010000122.1 GCA_012728215.1 Spirochaetales bacterium
GTGATCGATCTGCTATATTCGACCAGGCTTGTGGAGATTGAAGCAGCAATACTGGAAGTGATGAATCAGAAGCTCGACATTTCGTCCTTCAACAAGGCGCTGGAACTGTACAATGACTTTCTTCTGACAAGCCATCAGCTGCCGGATCATGAAAAGGCTGGTACGCCATTGAGCATCGATCCCAGAGCGGAATTGGTCAAGGCATTCACGGAATTCATATTCCGCAAGATGCAAATCTCGGAGAAGCGGATAAGAACGACTCCTGACCTGAGCTTGGACAGATTGTTTGTCACTGCATTCAGTCTGGATGTTTAGGAGAATATGATGGAAAAGGATCTTTTTGAAAGCTCTGCGCAAAAGGAGTTGTCCAGCCAGCCACTTGCCTACCGAATGAGGCCAAGGACTCTGGATGAATACATAGGACAGCAGCATATTATAGGACCTGGCAAGCTTCTACGCCGTGCAATTCAGGCTGACCGTCTGTCATCGGTCATCTTCTATGGGCCACCAGGAACTGGAAAGACGACGCTGGCCAGTGTCATAGCCAATACCACACGCAGTGCTTTTGCAACCATGAATGCCGTCCTTTCCGGTGTCAAGGAACTTAGGTATGAAATCGATGAAGCCAAACGCAGGCTTGAGCTGTATTCCAAGCGAACCATCCTCTTTGTGGATGAAGTGCACAGGTGGAACAAGAGCCAGCAGGATGCCTTGCTTCCTTGGGTTGAGAATGGAACAATCATATTCATCGGAGCGACAACTGAGAATCCGTTCTTTGAAGTCAATGCAGCACTGGTCAGCCGTTCAAGGATATTCCAGCTGAAGAGCTTGACGGACGAGGACCTTTTTTGCGTTGCTCATCAGGCAGTCGAGGATGAAGAAAGAGGATATGGCAAGCTTGATGTGAAATTTGAACCTGGAGCGCTTGAACACCTGGTGAATGTTTCCCGTGGGGATGCACGGAGTCTTCTGAATGCCTTGGAGCTGGCGGTTGTCACATCTGAGAAGATTCAAAAGATCGGAAGAAAGGATTTTGTCCTGATAACCAGGGATGCTGCTGAACAGAGCATTCAGGAGAAGGCGGTGCTGTATGACAAGGAAGGTGATTATCACTTTGATGTCATAAGTGCCTTCATCAAGTCAATCAGGGGAAGCGATCCCGATGCTGCATTGTACTGGCTTGCGAAGATGGTCAATGCAGGAGAGGATCCCAGGTTCATTTTCCGAAGAATGCTGATAAGCGCCTGTGAGGACATAGGTCTTGCTGATCCGTATGCGATAGTCGTAGTGGAAGCTGATGCCTCCGCATATGAAAGAATCGGGCTTCCCGAAGGACAGTTTCAACTGACTCACAGTGCTCTTTACCTTGCCACTGCACCAAAGAGCAACAGTGCATTGGGTTATTTTGATGCGCTGTCTGCAGTGAAGAACGAATCAGCTTCTGCGGAAGTCCCAAATCATCTTCGTGATGCCAGCAGGGATGCCAAGGGTTTCGGACATGGGGAAGGGTACAAGTACCCTCATGCATACAAGGATCATTGGGTGGCTCAGAACTACCTTCCAACTTCGTTGAAGGAGAAGGTCTTCTATCATGTCGGAAGCATTGGCTACGAACAGAAGATATCTGAAGAAGTCGCAAGACGCCGTGAAGTGCAGCTTGAGTCGGCTGCTGATGATGAATTTGTTGAAAACCTTACCTACAGTCCTGGTGACAGGCAGAGAGATCAATGGGTTGTACGTGCAACAAGTCAGAGAAGTCAGATGCTTGAAGCAATAAGGAAGCAGGTGTTTGACTCTATGAAGTTTGCCCGAAGTGACAGGACCCTTGTTCTCAATGCAGGTCTGGGTCTTCTTGTATGGGAAGCGTTCAGGCGAACTCCCGAAGGTCTGGTCGTAGCCCAGGTCCGAAGCCGTGAGCAGTATGAGGCGATTGAACACTTCAACAAGGATCTGGATGAAGTACAGAAAGTCAGGGTCGTCAAGAATGTTGAGGAAGTGCAATCGATAGAGGAAGGATTGAA
>JAAYFO010000123.1 GCA_012728215.1 Spirochaetales bacterium
AACCACTACAGTGGAACCAAACATGGCGAACACATGCTGGAAGCTCAATGGGAACCACAGAGAAAGCGGTGGCCTTTCTGTCAAGCCATAATGACGTACCTGTTTCATACAATCTCCTTTGCGAACTGCAGGGAAAGTGTCTTTTCCAAGGGCAAAAAAAAGACAGGAAGCAAAATTGCCTTCTGTCTCATCCATTCCACTTGGGTATGCACTCTTTCATTGAACTGCCGTCCTTTTTTTCTCGCTAACTATATACAAAAAAGACATACAGAGGGAATAGTTAATCCAGTTTTTTTTCATTAATTGCAAAAAAAACAATCATTGTTGTATCTGATCATGTTTTCAGTTGGAAATTTCCGATAGAACATAATACGCCTTGCCTTCCGGAGGCGGAACAGGATTGAAGAACATTCCCATCTTGCACAATCCATCACCATCCAGGACAAACACCAGCTCACGTGACTGGCTTGATTCATTGATCCGGAAATTATAGTTGGTCACAGTGTTGACTGTGAACATGATTGCATATGTCTTGACCTTGGAGGCATACCAGACTGGCGATATTTCAATGCTTGAAACAATCCATCTCGAAGGAGTGAAACTCGTCTTGTTGAACTTCTCCGCATTTTTTCGATACACCAGGCCTAGAAGGGAATCCTCATCATAGTCATGCCAGCTATAGTAATCACGTATCCCATCTATAGGAAAGAAACGCAACTCGTTACCATCATTCTGAAGGTCATAAAGTTCATAGAATCGGCCTGACTGCTTCAAGTCATCTGAAAGAACAGCCTTTACTGTGATTGATGTGCATCTTCCCCTATTATCTTCATCGGATGGGTTGTCCCAGCGATAGACACCTGCCCAGGTTCCTGTCGTGGCCAAAACGGAAGCCCGATCAATTTCCTTCTCCTGATCATCGAAGGCGACAATCTCCACATTGTATGACGTATCCGGCCATAGCGGTCTGGCGGAACCTCCAATGACAATGGAACGGTCGTATGGACCTATTACGTCAATCTCCTCTCCATCAATATCCACAACCATATAGCTGATTGTCTTCTTTTCTGATGCAGAACAGTCAACCTTGAGCACTACACGTTCCGGATACCAGGTGGCATTGGGGTCCTGCACAACAGACAAGGCATACAAATCACACATCGAGGCAAAGACAACAAACAAGAGCAATCTCCGCCTAATGAAAGAAACTATCATTTTTTCTCCTAAATTCAGTAAACCACTGATTCCAAAAGACGCTTTACCTCAGCTGAATCCTTTTTTGAAGAGCTTATGAAGAAATCATCGCTGATTCTCCCAATGACCGCTTCCTGTTCGGCTTCGTTTCTATAAGTGATCGTTCTGAAGAAGTTCCTGTAATCCTTGTCCTTTGTGATGAACACCTGGCTGTCAATGAAACCTCTTACCTGCAAAGCTTTCAAACGGGCAGTCTCGAACTCACTGCAACTCAGATGGTCTGTACCGAAAATACTGAACAGTGCCAGACATGAATCCATTGCCTTCTGCTCACTGTAACACTTATTCAGCTGACTATATCTTGCATGGATTGCCCCCCAACTGTCAAGTTTTTCGGCAAGGACCTCCTCAAGAAGCTTCGTGACAAGCAATGAAGGAATCAGCTGTCCACCTACATTTTCCCAACGGATCTGACCGAAGCGCTGGGACCTGGAATACAGCCCATCACAATCATTGCCGAATTCCACCAGGTCGCTTCCATGAGTCATTTTCTCTACATCCCGGTATGAGAGTCCCCGCTCAATGCAGAAACGTGAAATTTCACACATTCCATAATACATCAGCATTGATTCATATGCAAAATAGGCATCTGATGGCTTGAGTATGAGAACCTGATTCTGGGAGTTCTCAATGTTCTCACCAAACACCTCAAACTCTTCTGTCATCTCAGGATGGCACAAAAGCAGCCAGTCACCTATGTCTCTCAGCACACCGAGCTTTGACTGAAGCTCGGTGCAGACATGCCCATCCCATGCATGGACCGAAGGTGCTGAGATGAGTTTCAAGAACTTGGCACCATCTGTCTCCATTCCAAAAAGGTCAGGAAACTGACTGTAAACAACCTTCGCAAAATCCAATACTGCCTGATTTTCACTTCCGTCCCTGCTCATGACTGCAGAGCGGAGACTTCTCAGATAGCTCTTTGCTGTCCATATGGCAAGAAGGAACCTTGCCTTTCTGATTTCATTTGCCGTATCAGGAGCCAGATAAGCAGTTTCAATCACCTGCCTTGGAGCCTTCCTACGGTCTCTTGCCTTGAACTTGAAACTGTTTCTCTCCAATGCGTACATGTTGTACATCCACCAATAGGCAGGCATCAATTCCCGTCTTTGCCTGGAAGGATTGTCGCAAAGCAGCGAAAACGGCAGTTCCACAAATAGTTCAAAGGGATAATTTCCCTGTGCAAGCAAAGTGAATGAAGCAAAACGGCAGTTATGCTTCAATGTAGAAGAAAGAGCTGGCCAGAATCCCCGTCCAGCGACCATCTCTCCATCATTTCGACGACTGTTGTGATTTGATCCTATCGTCGCACCTGCAGCCATGTTGGACTGTCCCATCACCAATGATGCAATGAGGAACGAGTTGTTATGATGCTGCTCATGAAATGGATACACGAGATTATTCAGAACCTCACAACATGAGACTGTTGAATTATCCCCGAGCACCGAATGAATCAGTCTAGCTCCGTACTTGAGACTGCAGTTGTCTCCCATGACAAAACGTACAGCCTTGCAGCCATAGAACACACTGGATCCGCTTCCGATGATTCCATTGACGATTTCAACACCTTCCCCTATCTGAACAGGGCTTTCCTCTGTTCCAAGGAGACTGAGATTCTTGAGTTTGTTGGCACCCTTGATGTACGAGCAAGGCCCCACATGGACATCCTTGATTATCCTTGTGCCCTTGATCACTGAATCATGCTCGATTACGCCATAATATCCGCGCCTCTTGTCACAGATCTTCTCGGTCAAGCTTCTCCACTTGGCTTCCAAGGCAGGATCTTCTCGGTAGCTTCCCCAAAGATAGGCATCGGCCGTCGTCATGCCTTCGAATGGAGATATCCTTCTTCCACCTGTTTCATTCATTATGTCAATCTGAACGAGAACGTCAGTATCCTCTCCCTCCTTCAGCACCCCGTTTCCAAACTTGGCATGATTTGTAGTCTGCAGTTCATCGATTCTTGAGAGAATGCAGTGGTCCTTGATGATGTAGTCAGCTATGAAAGGACAATGTGCAATACTGCAATGGGAGCCTATGTCGGAAGAGATTATAGTTGAGGAAAGAATGCCTTCAGCCTGAACGAAATCATGAAATCCCAGTACCTGGGAACAAAAAGCTCCCAGTCTGACCAGACCGTGGAAATTGGAACGCTTGATCACATTTGGGTCAAACGGATCCTGAACCAGCACCTGCGACCAGTCATCGCAGTGATTCGCTTCTCTGATGAGGATTTCAATCTCATAGTCTCTGAGGTGCCTGTACATGTCGTTTCCGCCATTTTGCAGAAACCGCATGAAATACTCATCCTCCCCATCCCTAAGATACCGGTCTTCGACAAACCCATATCCCAGTCTGCTGCTTTTTGTCACATGAATCACAAATACTCCATAACGATCAAAAGATCAAATCAATCAGGACAGCCAGAAATCTCAATCAAGTGCCTGAAAGTTGGAATAGACCTCTTTATCATCTCAAATGAGACACAGTATGAAATTCTAAGAAAGCCAGGACAGCCGAAGTCATCACCAGGAACCAGAAGGAGATCCTCATTCTTGGCAAGCTCGGAGAATTCAACCGATGAAAGCCCATTGGGAGCCTTTACGAACAGATAGAATGCTCCGTCAGGATGGCAGCAATCGTATCCCATTGAAGTAAGCTCTCCATACAGCAGACGTCGATTCCTGTCATACGACTCCAGATCAGTGGGAACAGATGCGCACAATGCCACAGCCTTCTGAATCAAGGCAGGTGCACATACGTATCCCATCACCCTTGCGGCACCTGAAGTCGCCCAGCACACACCATCAAAATCCTCGACAGTATCAGGAACGAACATATATCCGATGCGTTCTCCAGGAAGAGACAAGGACTTGCTGTAAGAATAGCAGATAATCGTATTTGGATAGATATCTGGAACAAACGGCACTTCCAAGCCATCATAAACCAGCTCTCTGTACGGCTCATCGCTGAGAAGATATATTGCGTGTCGATATTGACTGGATTTTCGCATGAGAATTTCTGAAAGTCCGCAAAGAGTCTTCCTGGTGTACACTGCACCTGAAGGATTGTTGGGAGAATTGATGATCACAGCCTGAGTCTTGGACGTTATGAGCTTCTCCAATGCAGGAAGATCAATCTGGAAGTCATCCACCTTGGGAGGTACAATCTTGATCACCCCGCCAAGACCGGTGACAAAACTGATGTACTCAGGAAAGAAAGGCGCTATGGCGATTATTTCCGAACTGCTGTCAAGAAGGAATGCCTTGATGCAGGATGCCAGCGAAGCTGCCGCACCGCAGGTAAGATAGATATTCCTACTGCAGAACTTCCTTCCGATTCTTCTGGAGATATCTGCGGCAATAGCCTCACGGGCCTCGATATCCCCTGCAGAAGGAGTGTATCCATGTATCTCAATCGGGCTTCTGTGGCTGAGCACATCAATCAGCGCTTCTGTCACAGCGGAGGGAGTCGGAACGCTTGGATTTCCAAGAGAGAAATCAAAGACGTTCTCCTCTCCCACTATTTGCCTGCGCTTCTTTCCATACTCGAAGAAATTCCTTATCGTACTGCTTCTTCGGCCAAAATCCACCATCTGCGAATTCAGCATATCCTTCTCCTGTGCTTCAAGCTTTCAGTCCCAAGTCAAATGCCTTGAGGTTCACTTCCAATATCCTCGATGGAAGGATTTCCCTCATGACAGCTACCCAGTCAATTTCTGACAGCCCAAGTGCGTTGACCATTGCCCCGAAAAGAACGATGTTCATGCACCTAGGATTGCCAAGATCCCTTGCCATTGATGCAGCATCTACGATCACTGTAGTGAAGTTCTTCTTCATCTCATCCAGCGTCCCTTCTGGATACTCTGCACTTCCAGAAGCGACCGTCATTGGCAGAATCTCATAATCATTGATCACTGCTATTCCATCCGGCCTGAGATACTCGCAATACCTCACCGCTTCCATCTTCTCAAAGGCCACCATTATATCAGCTCCACCTCGACCGATTATCGGCGAATGCACCTTGCTTCCGAAACGCACCTGAACAGAGACACTTCCACCCCTCTGCGCCATGCCATGCACCTCGCTCATCTTCACATCATATCCAGCCTGCACCAGTCCGTGAGTGAGGATTCTACTGACAAGGATTGCACCCTGACCACCAACGCCGACAAGAATTATGCTCTTGACATCATTCATCACCTTGCCTCCTTGGATATCGCATCGAACGGACACACCTGAGCACAGACTGTGCAGCCTGTGCAGAGAGTCGGATCGATAAACGCCTTCTTGAATCTGACAGCTATGGCAGGACAGCCTATCTTCAGACAACTTCTGCAGCCGCGGCACTTGTTTGAATCCACAGCACAGCATGAAATATCGTGCTTCATCCTCTTAATCAGAAGGCACGGCCTCTTGCAGATGATGGCCGCCGGGACATCACTGCCAAGTGCATCATCCACCGCTTTCTGCATTGCCTTCAGATCCTGAGGATCGACGGTGATGACATTCTCGTAACCAAATGCCACAAGCACCTTTTCGATATCGATCATCAAAGCTTCCCTGCCCATCAGATCATATCCACTTCCAGGGTTGTCCTGATGACCGGTCATTCCTGTGATTCTGTTGTCCAGAACACATGGTATCACTGCACCCTTGTTGTAAAGGATTTCCACTGCACCCGTCATGCCACTATGGAAGAAGGTCGAATCGCCCATGACGCCGAATACCTTTCTTCCACTTTCCCTGTTCATCTGAAATGCCTTTGACATTCCATGGGCAACGGAAAAACCACCGCCCATGCATACGCAGCTGTCCATTGCTCCCAATGGAGGAGCACACCCCAAGGTGTAGCACCCGATGTCACCACAGATTACATAATCACTCTTTCTGGAAAGGGTATAGAAGAAACCACGGTGGGGGCAGCCAGGGCACAATGCAGGCGGGCGACCGACAGGCTTCACATTTGAAACTATGAATTCAGCCTTCTGTCCCAATATCCTTTCTCTAATCAGCTCTGGGTTCAGTTCAAACAGCTTGCCGGTCATGTTCTTGCCTTCACACTTGATTCCTGCGGCCTTCATCTGGTCTTCCATGAAGGGCTCAAGCTCCTCTATCACAATCAGACGTTTGACTTTTCCGGCAAAATCCTTGATCTTCGCCATAGGCAGTGGATTGCAGATACTGATCTTCAGGTATGAAGCCTTATCCTCGAACACCTCTTTTGCGTATTCATAGGAGATAGAAGAAGTCACGATTCCAAGTTCACTGCCATTCATCTCCTCGCTGTTAAGTGAAGACTGATTTGAATATTCCTCAATCTGAGACAGCTTCTTCTCCAAATCAACATGATGAAGTCTTGCATTTGCAGGAGTGGAGACGAACTTTGGAACATTTCTCCTGTATTCAACCACTTTTGCCTCAGTGCGTTTCCCTTCCTCCACCAGACTCTTGGAGTGGCAGACCCTCGTGGTCATTCGGAAGAACACCGGGACTTCGAACATTTCCGAGATTTTGAAAGCCTCAATCATGAAGTCCTTGCATTCCTGGCTGTTGGATGGCTCAATCATTGGGATCTTCGCAAATTTTGAATACAGCCTGTTGTCCTGCTCGTTCTGAGAAGAATGCATGCTGGGGTCATCAGCAGTGATGATTACAAATCCTGCACCTGCACCGTTGTATGCTGCGGTGAACAGGGGATCGGCAGCCACATTGACACCCACATGCTTCATTGCACACAAGGACCTCGCACCTGCAATCGACGCTCCATAGGCGACTTCAGCAGCCACCTTTTCGTTCGGAGCCCATTCGCAGTACAGGTCATCACCATACTGGGGCAGATTCTCGAAGACCTCGGTGCTGGGTGTTCCAGGATAAGCGGAACAGACTTTCACACCAGCCTCAAAAGCCCCTCTTGCAGCGGCTTCATTTCCAGACATCAGACTTTTCATCATCTATACTCCTCATTCTTATCACTTTTAGCTGGAAGAAATTATTTTCCCGCAGCTACAACTACTCCCAAAGCTATTGATGCAAGCTTGGAGTCACGACTGTCTGCTCTTGAAACGAGGACAATCGGGCAGGAAGCACCCATCACAACACCTGCATTCCTGGCACCGGCAAAGTATGTAAGGCCCTTGCCGAATGCATTGCCAACCTCATATGAAGGAACCAGCAGGATATCCGCAGCTCCACAGCCAGGTGCCTGATAATTCTTGTGCAGGCAGCTTTCCTTGCTCACAGCCAGGTCCAAACCCACCGGCCCTATCACATTCATGCCAAGGGCTTTCCATCGGTCTGCCATCTCCACAATTCTCACAGCATCGGTCATGGCCTGAATCTTGGGGTTGACCACTTCAGACCCACAGATACATGCAGCATTGATGTGGTCGTATCCCATGAGATGAAAAAGCAATGCGGCGTTTTCAAGAATCCCGCATTTCTGATCCAAGGAAGGTGTGGGAATCATTCCGCCATCCGTCACAGCCATGATCTTTGGATACGAATCAACCTGATAAAGCATCACATGACTGATCAGCCGACCAGTCCTGATTCCGTTCTCACGGTCTATCACTGCTTTCATCAAGACTGATGTGCTGATGATTCCCTTCATGAGAAAATCCGCTTTGCCTTGTCTGATCAAGCCTACAGCCAATGAGGCGCATTCCTCTTCGCTGAAAGCAGGAATCACCTCAAGATGGTTGCAAAAACGTCCAATCTTCAATGAGACCTGTTCAATGAGTCTGGGATCGCCGACAAGAATTGGCACACATAGACCCTGTGCTTCTGCATCCAGAACTGCTTCCAGAACCGCTTCATCATGAGCACCTGCCACAGCAATGATACGTCCTGTTCCCACTTTTGCCATCAGAACAATCTGATCAATCGTCTTTCCCATGAAATCATCATCTCCTAGATATATGTCATGCATTCGCCACCACGCAGAACTCGAAGGGTCCCTTGTGCCAAAGAAAGCATCTCCACTTCTCCTGGAAGAACGAGCACTGGAGCCAGTTCCTTCACATAGCTGCGGATTTCATCACAGAAACTCCTGCAATTGGCGATTCCACCAGTAAGCACCACGGCATCGACCTTGAATCCCAGCACTGCCGCCATTGCTCCAATGTCCTTTGCATGCTGATAAGCCATAGCCTTGAACACAAGAGTCGCCTTGCCGTCACCAGCTTTCATCAGCTTCTCCACATCACGGAAATCCCTCGTCCCAAGATAGGAAAACACACCAGCTTCAGAGCCCAGCAGCCGCTTCACTTCCTGTTTTGTCTTTCCGGAAAAGCATAAATTTATTACCG
This sequence comes from Spirochaetales bacterium, assembly GCA_012728215.1. Classification (GTDB taxonomy): domain Bacteria; phylum Spirochaetota; class Spirochaetia; order Sphaerochaetales; family Sphaerochaetaceae; genus JAAYFO01. Next base: position 8,564 of record JAAYFO010000123.1, read on the forward strand.
AATTTACGGGGAGTCCACCACCACGATCCATTGAAAAGCTTCCATCATCCTTGACGTTGAACACATCTACGACCTTGCCCTTGCAATGAGCGGCTATGCTTACTCCGCCTCCCATATGAACTACAATCAGGTTCAGTTCCTCATAAGGTCTTTGAAGCTGTGCCGCCGCCTCTCTGGCCTTGCCTTTCTGATTCAGCGCATGAAAGAAGCTTTCTCTCTGCATAGGGGCAAACCCCGAGACTCTGGCCAGATCACAGAGCTCGTCTGTGCTCACAGGATCGGAGAAGAAGGCAGGACAACCGATTTCATCAGCTATCTCTCGTGCAAGGATCACCCCGAGGTTGGAGGCATGTTCTCCGTAAGGAGGATTCATGACATCCCGAATGACGGCATCATTTATGCGATAGGTTCCAGATTGGATATGTTTGAGAAGTCCGCCACGTCCACATACGGCGTCAAATGAAGAAAGAGATACATTGTTCTTCGCCAATTCTCCCAGAACCAGATTCTTTCGAAAATCCTTCTGATCGATGATTCTGGCAAAACAAGACAGCTGAGCAGAATCATGCTCGATATTAGTCTGAAACATCTCCGTTTCGTCATCAAAAACAGAAATCTTTGTCGAAGTGGCTCCTGGATTGATGACAAGAATCCGCCTTGGCTTTGCTTCTTTCATACAGCCAATTGTAGAACAACTGATAGACATGGTCAAATCCCAAAAGCCAATCTGCTACCGTTTTCTGCTCAAATCCTTGTTCTTTTTTGCCGACTTATCAATGCCGCATGAGTTTTTCGGTGATTATTCTGGAAGCAATGTGCCATTTCTGGGAATATCTTCCATCCTCGATGAAGTGGAAGCATCTGCTGTGTCCCTTGAACGGCAATTCGATATGACATCCCATCTTCATGAT
>JAAYFO010000124.1 GCA_012728215.1 Spirochaetales bacterium
CCACATGCACCTGAAGCCATGAGTGTGTATGCCTCATCAGCCTTGTCAAGTGGGAATCTGTGTGTTATGAGCTTGTCAGGATGGATTCCCCAGCGAACAAGATGCTCCACCAGATCCTCCATCTTCCAGATGCTTGTCACCCAGCTGCCATAAAGAGTCTTCTGATCGTGGAGCATGTCAGGAGAAGGATCGAAATGAACTGTCCCGCCTTCACCGACCATGGCGATCTTTCCCCATTTGCGGGTTGCACGGATTGCAGTGGCTCTTCCACTGTCACTTGCCGAGCAGTCGAAAGCACGTTCCACACCGTTTCCACCGGTGATAGCCTTGATCTGCTCTACGTTATCGGCAGAAGGCTTGAATACAGCATCAACCAGGCCAAGATCCTTTGCGACCTTGATTCTTTCGTCATGCATCTCGATTCCGATCAGCTTTGTTGCACCCATTGCCTTGCAAAGCATCAGACATGCAAGGCCGACTGGTCCAAGACCGACGACAAGCACTGCATCATTTCCAGAGACTCCGACTTTCTCGATTGCTTCGTAGACTGTTCCGAATCCACAGGCGACCTGGGCTCCGTCAGCGTATGAAAGCTCATCGGGAAGAGCGACAAGGTCCTTTTCGTCCGCAAGGATGTATTCAGCCATTCCGCCGTCTCTCTGCCAGCCGTATGCAGCTCTCTTGGGACTGGTGCAGCTGATCATGAAGCCCTGCCTGCATTCGTGGCAGACGCCACAGCCGGAGATGTGATATACGATGACCCTGTCTCCCTTCTTGAAGCGTCTGAGGCCAGCTCCTTCTTCGACTATCTGTCCGCATGGCTCATGTCCTGCTATCACACCCTGATATCCTTCAGGTCCTTTTCCCAGATGTTCATGATATATGCATCTGATGTCGCTTCCGCAGATTGTCGAACACTTCATTCTCAGAAGAACCTGTCCATAACCTGGGGTAGGAATCTCGAACTGTCCGAATTCCACCGAATTGTTTCCAGGAAGCTTTACTCCCATCATTGTTTTCTTATCCATATTGAATTCTCCTATCTTTGTCGAATAATATCAATCAATATAACAGCTGTATCATATCAGTATAAACAAAAGAAGTCTCTCACTGATGTGGGACAGATCATTTGGCAATCCTGCCATCTTCATCCCACAACGCATGCCAATCCTTAGCGCCTTCCCAGAGAAATACCTGTCCTTTTATGAGACGGCAGTTTTTGTCAATTTTGCTGAGAGCACTGAGCTCCTGGTCGGTGAGAGGGTCGTGGGTCACGCTGTTAAGATTCGAAGCCAGATGCTTTGGGTTGGCCGACTGCGGAATTGGAATGATTCCGTTCTGGTTTGCCCATTTCAGGCATATTTCAGCTGGATGGACATGTCTGGATTCTGCAATTCCCCTCAGTATTGGGTCGCTGAGTTCACTTACATCTTCTTCAGTCCTGTCACGTTCAGGTCTTTCGGGGCTTCCAATCGGACAGAATCCAATCGGGATTATCCCATTGTTTTTGAGGTAGGAGACGAATTCCTGCTGCTGAAAGTAGGGGTGGAGTTCCATCTCATTTGCAAATGGCCTGATTCTGCAGTCGGCAAGGAGTCTTTCCATCTTTGGCATCGTCATGTTGCTGGTTCCGATGTTGCGGACAAGACCATCGTCGACAAGCTTTTCCATCTCGTTCCAGACCACCATGAATTCCTCATGGATGTATGGACGTGCATTGGGGCTACGTGAAGAGACATCGCATTTTGGTGGATGATAATTGGGAAATGGCCAGTGCACAAGGTACAGGTCCAGATAGTCGGTCTTCAGATCACTCAGAGTCTGGAGGACTGATTTCCTCACGTCGTCCTTGCCGTGCATGTCATTCCACAGCTTGCCAGTCAGCCATATTTTGTCTCTTTCGACACCGGATTTCTCGATGGCGGCTCCGATTTCCTTTTCATTTCCATAGACGCTTGCGCAGTCTATCATCTGATATCCGCTCTGAAGTGCATCAATGACGCTCTTCGCAACGGCTTCGTTGGACACATGGTCGGACCCGAAAGTCCCAAGCCCAATTGATGGTATTGTCATTTTCTGACCTCCGTCGGATTCAGATTACTCCTGTACAGATTGTATAGAAATGCTTGAAATGCGAACAATATATTCCATTTTGCGAAATACTGGTATATGATGGCCATGTATGCTCAATATAGGAATAAGTCTGAATTTCAACGATAGCTATGACAGAGGCGTCACCTCCGGGATTTTATCCTTTGCAAGGGATAATGACTGGAGGATGTTCAGCAATGGACTGTGGTTTTCAAGCTTTTCAGGAGTGAAGCTTGATGGGATGATTGCCCGAATCGAATCGGAGCAGGATGTCTCAAGATGCAGGAAGTATGGAATTCCTGTCGTGGATATAGCCGGTGCAATCAGTTCCCATGGTTTTGATGTGGTCAAGAATGACGACAGGCTGACTGGTTCGTTCATCGGCAGGCATCTCATGCAGAGCAATACCGGGCGTTTTGCGATAGTTTCGGTGAAGGGAACAAGCTGGTCTGCTGAAAGGGAGGAGGGGTTCATCGATTCAATCAGGCTTGACAGGCGCAGTGTTCCTGTGTTCTGCGCACCTCTTGCCTATTGGCACGACACCTACGGAAATGCCGATGACCTGGACAGGTTCCTCTCGTCGCTTCCGCATCCCACCGCTTTGTTCTGCTGCAATGACCTGTCAGCTATGAAGACGATGATTGCCTGTGAAAGGCTGAGGATAAAGGTGCCTAAACAGCTTGCCATAGCGGGAGTCGATGATGAACAGCTGATGTGCATGCTTGTCAAGCCATCGCTCACGAGTCTGAAACTCAGGTTGGAGAAGATAGGATACGAAGCTGCCTCAAGGCTCCAGGATGTCATCGAAGGCAAGCGATTGCAGCCTGCTGTCAAGCTGGTTCCTCCTTCATCGATTGTCGAAAGGGAGAGCACGTTCTGCTTCTTTTCGCATGACAGGATAGTGGCCCAGACAATGATGAACATCAAGCGGCTGGCCACTTCAGGGTTGTCGTGCGGTGAGATTATTGCCGATATCCCTCTGTCGAGAAGAAGGATTGAGGAACGCTTCTTCGAGGAAAGGGGAAGGACTTTGCTGGAGGAAGTGATAGCCTGCCGTCTTTCTCATGCGAAGGAACTGCTTGAAAGCGGTGATTCTAAGGTTGAGACAATATGGCGAAGCTGTGGATTCGGCTCTGCTCAGAGGTTCTACTCGCTGTTTGGGAGGCACTTCCAGATGACACCTGATGCCTGGCGCAAGGTGCATAGACAGTAGGATGTCAGTGTTCAAGCCTGCCTGAGTGGTTCAAGCACTCATGGATTTTCATTGAAAGGTCTGAATCCAGAATCCCGGGTTTCATTCTCCAGCTCCAGTTCCTGTCACTGCAGGTCGCAGGAGTGTTCATCCTGGCGTCACTTGAAAGCCCCAGTATGTCCTGCATCTGTATGACGGCATAATGAGCATTGGAGTCCAGTATGTCCTGGCATATGGCGATTCCAGCCTCATCTGTCGGATCTATAAGGTTGTAATGCTTTGCTATGAGCTTTTTGATCTCATCATTCTGGGAAAGGAACCAGCCATTGATGGTGTCATTGTCATGTGTTCCAGGATAGGCTATGCAGTTGTAAGGGTAGTTGGATGGAAGACTCGGGTTATCCAGATCCAGGCTCCCATTCACTGTGACCCTGTATCCATCCTGAGCTATCTTCATTCCAGGGAAGCCAGTTTCCTTTAGCATCTGGATCACCTTGTCTGTGGTGAAGCCAAGATCCTCGGCAACGATTTGCATCTGAGGGAATGATTCCTCCATTTCACGGAAGAAGGCTGCACCCGGTGCGGGTTCCCATTTTCCAATCACTGCGTCGGTCTTGCCAGCTGGAATCTCCCAATATGACTCGAAGCCCCTGAAATGGTCGATTCGCAAAATGTCACAAAGCTCAAGCTGTCTTGCAATTCTCTGCTTCCACCATCTGTATCCGGTTGCCTTATTGCGGTCCCAGTCATAGACTGGATTGCCCCAGAACTGGCCTTTGGTGCTGAATATATCTGGTGGAACACCGGAAAAGGCTGTGAAATGCCCCATTGAATCTGCCTTGAGAAGATCGATCTGCGCCCATGCGTCGGCACTGTCAGGGGCAACGAATATTGGTATGTCGCCAATGATCCGTATCTTCTTTGAGTTGGCATATTTTTTGATCTGCTTCCACTGAGTGTCAAACCAGTATTGAAGCACTGCCCATTGCAGGATTTCATCGGAATGCTTTTGAGAATATTCTTTGAGGGCTTCGGCTTTTCTGATTCCCAAATCAAGCGGCCATGCAGAGTTCCATCGTTGATCATTGAACGATCTGGAAATGACCATGAACAGGCAGTAGTCATCAAGCCAGAAGGAATTGGTCTTGCAGAAATTTTCGAATTCCTGTTTTTCGGCACCGGATGAGATGAATCTGGATGCTGCTTTGAGAAGAAGCGGAATCTTGGTGGAGATGACCTTGCCATATTCGGTCTTGGTCTGAGAGAAGCCTTCTGTAAGCTTTGCTTCGTCTTCGTCAAGCAAGCCCTGGTTCAGAAGTGGTTCAAGGCTGATAAGAAGCTCATTCCCGGCGAAGCTTGAACGTGGGGCATATGGTGAATCCCCATAGCCTGTGGGACCGAGCGGCAGGATCTGCCACATTGACATTCCGCTTTCTGCAAGGAAATCAATGAAGCTTCTCGAGCAGTCACCCATATCTCCGATTCCGTAAATAGAAGGGAGGCTGGTAATGTGCATGAGAATACCTGCGAGTCGTTCTTTCTCTTTGATCATTTCTTCCTCATCGTGGGTAAGATTGACATTTTTTATAATTTTCCCTACCATTTTGAATAGTAAACCGGTTTTGCGAACCGGTCAACTGGATAGGTGAAAAATGTTTGCAATTGATAGCGGAGTCAGTTCCCCATATGTATCGAATCTCTTTCCAAGACACGGAGAAGATGTAAGGATCAGGATTTTTGTATCTCGCAAGGTCAGCGTCGTCAATGCCAGGCTTCAGATTCTGAGGAACAACCGGATTGAATCATTCGAAATGAGCCGCGAAGGTGATTTCATGTCGGCTGTTGTGGTCGCAGACTGTGACCTTCTTCAATGGTGGTTCGAAGTGCGGACTGCAGGAAGCCGCTTCGATGAGATCCTCTACATGACCAAGGATGGCATTCAGAGTGAGGTTCCTGTATTCTCCCAGTGCTTCTCGCTTGTAGTTGGGATGGACGATCCGTCATGGGTAAGCAAAAGTACCTGCTATCAGATCTTTCCTGACCGCTTCTGCAAGGGCGATTTGAGCCTGGGAGTGAAGGATGGCGATTACAGCTTTGACGGCGCCGTCACTCATGAGATGAAATGGACTGACCGGCCACTGCAGTTCGAACAGGGACATTGCCTGGATTTCTTCAATGGTGATCTCAAGGGAATCATCGACCGCATTCCATATCTTATGGAACTGGGAATAAGCTGCGTCTATCTGAATCCTATCGGATGTTCGATGACGACACACAGGTATGACTGCACTGATTTCTTTCATGTCGATCCCAAGCTGGGTGGTGATGAGGCTTTTCGCAGGCTATGCGATGCTCTGCATGAGAATGGGATTAGAATCATCGTGGATATATCGATCAACCATACCGGAACTCAGAACAAATGGTTTCAGTCCGCTTTGAAGGGTGGAAAGGAACGTGAATATTACTTCTTCGATGAAGAGGGGAATGCCGCTTGCTGGCAGAATGTCCCGACTCTCCCGCAGCTTAACTACAACAGCGACACTCTTCGTGAGAAAATTTACCGAGGCCGTGAGTCGGTGATGAGGAAATTCCTCATGCCACCGTACTGTCAGGATGGCTGGAGGCTTGATGTCGCAGATGAACTTGGCGTGAGGCCGGATCAATATCTGTGCCAGGAAGTCTGGACTGAAGTGAACAAGGCTGTGAAGGAGACTAACCCAAATGCCTACCTCGTAGCCGAGGACTGGCAAGACTCCACGCCATTTTTAAATGGTCACATGTGGGATGGCACTATGAACTATCTTGGGAGCTCCAGGCCGTTGCTAAGGTGGGCAGGGGAGATGGACCGCTTCCAGCTTCCAGGGTGGGGACATGTCCCTCAGCAGACGAGGCCTTATACCGGAAGCGAGTTGCGTAAGGCGCTTCAGCTTCAGCTTTCAAGTCTTCATGGGCAGTTTCAGTATCTTCAGTTCAATCTTCTCGACAGCCATGACACCTTCCGTTTCCATAATGACAAGGCTGTCTTCGACGAGGATGTCTATCTTGGAATTCTATGCGCCTTGTTCCTTCTTCCAGGAATGCCTTCCATCTATTATGGTGATGAGATACTCCTGGAAGGCCCGACAGGTAGTGTCGAGGATTCACGATTTCCAATGGACTGGAATCCTGAACGTCGCAATTGCCGGACATTCCATACGGTCTGTGAACTTGGCAGGTTGAGAAAGGAGCATGAGAAGGTGATCTCCTTCGGGCAGACAAGCTTCCTGAGTGAGAGCGATGACACCCTTGTGATGGCAAGATATGATGAGCAGGAGGCACTGGTACTGATTCTGAACAAGGATCCTGAACCCAAGCAAGTCGTCTTGGATTTCTTCCAGGAGGGGAAACAATACCTGGATTTCCTATCGGGCAAGGAAGTGAAGGGCAGTCTTCATCTTGAGCCTAGGCAGAGTACTGTCCTCATTCTGAAAAAACCGCTTTCTTTCCTGTAGAAAGAACATAGGATTTGATGATATAATCTGAATATGTGCTGAATGACTTCAGTCTAAGGAGAATATGATATGAGAAAAGGCGGATCACTTATTGCTTTCACTGCGTGCATCTTTGCACTGATTGCTGCAGTTGTGCTGGTTGTTGTGTCCCAGCTTGCTTTGCTTTCTTCAGGAGATAACTCCATGGAGATGAATCAGGCGATCACTTGTGTCGCTTTCTGCTTCGCAGTGCTGATCTGCTCTTCACTTGGCCTGTATGTGAGAAATCCAATTCCTGGATATTTTTGCATCGTCATCAGTTCCTTAGGTGCAGTCATGGCTCCTGTATCCGCTATGCCATTTCTTGGGCTTGCCGCAGTCGGATCGCTTTTCATGATCATTGGCGGGCATGTTGACCATCATCGCTGCGTGATGGAGAAGAGAGAAAAGGAACTGAGCAAGTGTCAGTCCATCTGATTTGAAAACTCATTCTAAGGTCTTTGTATTGGCAAATGAAATGCATCCTTGAGTTGGGGATGCATTTTTAATTGTCTGAAATCTGTCGAAGACAAAAAAATCCCCGCCTAAGCGAGGACCCTCATGACGGCGAACGGATTTGAACCATTGACCAATAGTGTGTAAGACTATCGCTCTCCCACTGAGCTACGCCGCCTTGCATTTTGAAGTGCGTATGCAAAATATCATTTATCTGGTATAATTGTCAACCGTAATCAGGAGATTAAATGATCTGCGATATTATTGAACAGCTGAAAAGCGAGCTGAAGAATGGAGTGAAGCTGATGGCAGTCAGCAAGACAAGGACGTTGGATGAGGTCAGAGCGGCCTTTGAATGCGGTCAGACGCTCTTTGGAGAGAATCATGTCCAGGAGCTGGTTGCCAAGTTTGACCCGCAGACCAATCCTTTGGCAAGTTCTCTAAGATGCGAGATGATAGGGCATCTTCAGAGAAACAAGGTCAGGCAGGCAGTAAGGCTTGCTTCCAGGATTGATTCTGTGGATTCTCTTCAGCTGGCATTGAAGATAGACAATGAAGCTGCCCTTCAGGGCAAGGTGATGCCTGTGCTGATTGAAGTGAACACCAGCGGTGAGGATTCCAAGTCAGGTTTCCTTGATCTTGCTAAGGCAGAGGATGCAATCGGAAGGATCTCTCTTCTGAACAACATCGAGATCGAGGGGTTTCTGACCGTTGGCCCTGTGCTGTGCACAGTCGGTACTGCCCAATGGGAGAAGAAGACCCATGAGTCATTCGCAATGCTTCGTGAATTCCAAAATAGAATGCTCAAGTCTTTTCCAGAGAGTAAGATGAATGAACTGTCCATGGGAATGACCCATGATTGGAGAATCGCAGTCGAAGAAGGTTCGACAATGGTCAGGATAGGAACTCTGATCTTCGGTGAAAGAGCCTATGCAGAAAGTGAAGGGTGCAGAAAATGAAGAAGGTCGTTCTTGCAGCCATGCTATTGCTTTTATCATTGTGCTGGGCTTCTGCCGAGGATCTGGATCTGGGTCTTCCATTGAATCCAAAGGGATTCGCATCTCCTTCTGAAAGCAATGAGATAACAATGGGAACCACTCCCTCCGGGTTCAAGTATGAAACTTATCAGGAAGGCGAATTCAGTCCATGGCTGAAGAAGCTCAGAAGGGCGGAAGTGATATTCTTCGGCGGACTTCCTCTGAGTTTCGGAGCTGTGGGGCTGACTTATTCAGCATTTGGACGAAGTGGTGAGTTCTGGCCTATGCTTGGAATCAGTGCGGGGGTGGCTGCCTTGATTAGCCTGGCGGATTTCATAATCGGCGAAGTGAGGGACAGATAATGGTGATGAATCGAGAGCTGGAACTGATTATTGGCCATCAGGATCAGACTTGTAGGCTTGATGCCTATGTGGCAAGGATCACTGGATTGTCCCGGAGCCTGATGACGGAAGGTTCCACTGTGTTCATCATTGATGGCAAGACAGTGAAGAAAAGCCAGACTGCAAGAGAAGGACAGAAAGTCCTGATCAAGTATTGTGAGATGCTGTTTGAGGACATAGTTCCACAGGACATTCCTCTTGATGTGATATATGAGGACCATGACATACTGGTGATTGACAAGCCGCAGGGGATGGTTGTCCATCCTGCACTTGGAAATTATGAGGGAACGCTGGTCAATGCACTGGCTTTCCGCTATGGTGATGACTTTCTCAAGAGCATGGAGATGGATGGTGATATCTCACGCCCTGGAATCGTTCACCGTCTGGACAAGGATACAAGCGGGGTGATGGTAGTGGCTCTGAACAGGGAGAGTCATGCAGCCTTGTCCAGACAGTTCGCAGAACATACTGTGAAGAAGACCTATTTCTGCCTCTGCAAGGGAGTTTTCACTCCTCCATGTGGGGAACTGAAGACGTGCATAGGGCGAGATCCCGGTGACCGGAAGAGATTTGCGGTGAAGAACGAGGGACGTCTTGCGCATACAGTCTACAACGTGGTTGAACAATATCCCAATCATGCCCTGTGCTCTGTCAGCATTCTCACTGGAAGAACTCACCAGATTAGAGTCCATATGAGCTATCTTGGGCACAGCATTGTAGGCGATCCGCTTTACAGCAGGCCTGATGGCTTGTTTCCTGATGCGACGATGATGCTGCATTCAAGACGGCTGGATATGACTCATCCGATCACTGGTGAAAGAATCAAGTTCGAATCTCCGCTTCCTATACGATTCGAGAAAGCACTGAGTGTTCTTGACGGAATGAAGAAAGCCTGATTTCGTTTCTCACCGTGGAGATGGGACCGTCGCTTGGAAGGATTATCAGTTGAGGATCCAGTTTAGCAAGCATCGGCTGGATGTCGCTGTTTCCTGGAAAAAGGTATCCATTGACTCGGAATATCGGGGCGACTCGGCTTCCCATGGATATTCTCTCGATTTCCAGGTTTCCAACCCTGAGACGATTCTGGCCATGAAAGTCATGAAATGTGAATGGATAGACTTTTGCAAGAAGGCGGACATTCCTGAGAATCGATGGACGGTTGTCGCTGATCAGAACTGTGTAGAGTGATACGTCATGAAGGATTGCGATCATTCTTTGACTGATCTCACTGATGTTCATGAATACTCCTGTACGTGGATTCTCATCGGTGACCAGATAGCTGGTAAGAAGTTCACCGGGGGAGAAGAATGGTGTGATTCTCAATTGACTGCCTCCTTTTGCGGTGTCTCGGATATCTCCGAGTTGGTGAAGTCGGCCTGTCTGGTGTTGGAATAGCAAAAGGATGTGTTCTTTATGACTGTGAATGCAAAACTGCATCTGGCAAGGTTGTCGTCATCGAATCTGCAGTTCTGTATCAGAGAAGCTTCGAAGGTGTTTCCAAACAGGTCGGCTTCGGAGAAGTCGTTCTGGTTCATGGTGCAGAATGTGAAACTGCTTCCCACAGACCTGATATCGGTGAATCTGCATCGTTCAAAGCTGCATGATATGAATGCACAGTATTCCAATGCACTGGATTCAAAGTTGCATTCAGTGAATGTGCAGTTCTCATACAGGTCGAATCTCATGGTTTTCCCCGAAAAGTCTTCTTTCTGGAAATTCAGGTTATTGAGCTTTTTCATATATTAAAGAATAATGGAAAAGCTGATGTTGTCAATGAGTTTCCAGGCTTTGGATGGCTTGGTATAGGTTATTGCTGACGAATGGCGATGAGGATCAGATGATAGGAACAGTTACACGTGGAATAAACAACATCTACAGCGTTGCATCGGAAGAAGGTGACTTTCTCTGCAGGATAAAGGGAAAGGTGCTGAAGACCCGTGAACCTGAATACAATCCCCTGGCTGTGGGTGACCGGGTTGAGTTTACCCTGACATCCGACAAGGAAGGCCTCATAACCAAAAGGCTTGAGAGACGCAACTGCTTTCAACGCTGGAATCCCAAGGGGTGCGCAAACCAGACTCTTGTGGCGAATGTCGATTTGGTCCTGGCTGTCTGCTCGGTCGAGAGTCCGCCGTTCAGACCGCGTTTCATTGACAGGGTGATTGCATGCAGCAGGAATGTCGATGTTGCGATCGTCATCAACAAGAGTGACATTCTCTATACCGAGGATGAGCTTCAGCGGATTGAGCTTTACCGTAGTCTTGGTTATCAGGCTTTCAGTGTGTCTGCACTCACCGGTGAGAATCTGGAATATCTCAGGGCGAGGATAAAGGGCCTGACGGTTGCCATGGTAGGGCAGAGCGGGGTGGGCAAATCCACTCTCATCAATGCCTTGATTCCTTCCGAGGAAAGTCAGAAGACCGGTGACATCTGCAAGAAGTATAACCGAGGGCGTCATACGACAACTCATTCCACTATGATTGAGGGGGATGGCTTCCGTCTGATTGATACACC
>JAAYFO010000125.1 GCA_012728215.1 Spirochaetales bacterium
GAAGTGAGCCCGGGGCACTTTGTCGCATGTCCTTTGAAGCAGAAGGAACTTGGCTTCGATATCTGATGACGTTCCTTACGTATTACGAGGTCAATGGTGAAAAGAAAGACTGAGTTTCTGTTGCTTACTTGTCATACCGATGATGAAATCACTGATTTTCTTCAGCGTAATGCTGAAGAGAATTGGTGGCTGGTCGGTAACAAGGGGAATCGTTTTGAATTCGAGGCCCGGCAATATCAAGGCAGGAGAATCTGCTCATATTCTTTCTTTTCCCATGACCTGGAGACTTCGACAGAGGAACAGCTGAGACGGGAGCTTCCGCTTCTTAGAAGGAAGGGCTGGGACATGATATGCATCAGTGGGCCGGAAAACGTCACGGATTCCACGAGGCATGCATTCCTTTATGATGAGCATCCCAATGCAGAATCACCAAAGCCGATTCCGAAGTCAGATAATGCCAATGAAGCAAGATCGGTCAGATGTTCCAGACGCAAATCCGTTTCCAATCTTCTCATTTGTATTTTATTCCTTGCATTTGCTCTGATGGAATACCGTAATGATCTGTTGAAAATAGTATCCAGCAACTTTTATCTTGCTTCCAGCCTGATTGTCTCAATCCTCCTGTTGGCAAGCATTGCCGTTTCTTTTGTTGCAGCGGTTCATTCTTTTTGTTCCATGGCTCTACGAAAGAAAAGGCCGTACATGTCCAGATTCCTCGATATAGGTGCAAGGCTGACTCTGCTTGTGATTGCCGTTCTATGCTTTGTGCTAATCTCGCTTTCATTGTGGAGTGGTGTTCAGGGACATGGAACCAGGATTGATATCAACGGTTCCAAAGCCATCGTCTATTCTGATGAAATCCCAATTGGGCTCAAAGAGCTTGGAATTGACACCACTGGTGCTTACAGGTCTTCAATCTGGCATGACAGCTCAAGTTTGATTGCCTCCTATAGCCATGGATCTGATGAGATCCTTGATGAAGCGGCAGATTGCATCAGCTTTGTCAGCTATCATCGGTTTTCATCAAGATTCGGCTTTCTTCGAAGAATTGCGGTCAATCAGCTTTTCCACTTTCAAGGACAAGAGGATTCAAATTCGGCAATGAACCTTGGATTTGATTCAATGTGGCTTTCTTCGGATGAGAAAAGCATCCTGATTTCATCAGGAATCGATGTCATGGTGATCAATTCCGGAGAAAGCTTATCCAAGAATGCCATAGACCTTATCTCACGCAGTCTGCTGAATCGCTGAATCAGCAAAGCTATCTATCCTGGAAAGATCAAATTGACCATTCCAAAGTCTGATTATTGGGTTTCAAATGCATAAAAGATTGTGTTATGATTGAAATCGGAAATGCATGGAGGCTGTGGATGCAATCAAAGGAATGTAATGGGATTGTGCTTGGAGTAGCGAAGGGACTGGCTGTCTGTCAGTTTGCATGGACAGGAATGTTATCATTCCAGATCAATGGAATATGGCCACTGGCTGCAATGTGGATTGCAACATTGGCTGGTGCTTTCCAGATCAGAATCCTTTCTTCGGAGAAAGCCTGGCACTTTCAGCGTATGTCCTTGATCGTTGAAGGCTTGAGTGGATTTGCTCTGATGTTTCCAAAGCTCCCCTTTGTCGCATCGATTGCACTGAGTGTCCTGTTCGGAGCATCGTTGTCATGGCTTTTCATTTCATTGCTGGCAGTTGCAGGAACCGTGAAGCAGAACAATCCAGTGTTTGCCGTTTCGGGGGCGGTTTTCGGTCTTGGAATGTTTTTGATCGGAATTTCTGGAATGAAGGAAATTTCAGGATTGCCGCACAGCATCATCATGGTCGGAACAGTGCTGTTCCCGGCTTCGATTTTTGGCTGTCTGATATATATTGATGATTATTCGAGAGCTGCGGAACTAGGTCGCACATCATTGCTTAATGGAACTGAGGCGGTGTTTGATGGACAGCGGACTCTTTCTTTCTTTTCGCTTTTCAAGATGAATGCTTCCAGGTTCATTCTCATCCTTGGTCTGCTGGTATCAGCTGGAATTGGCATGGCCATCGGAGGATTGGATGATGTCGGTCAAATACCAGGACCATCGGTTCTGCCATTGGCATTTGCCGTAGGCTGCCTTCTGTTCGGCCTGATTGGAAGAAAGGGAAATCCCCCGAGGGCTATGCTGCTTGCAGTTTCCTCGGCGCTTTGTGCAGTGGCTTCTTCTTTGACATGGCTTGACATCGACAATCCCATATTCTCAAGTTCCATTGCAGCCTTGCTTGGACTGGGACTTGGAGGTGTAGTCTGCACATGCCTTGGATACTATCTTCTTGCCTGCAGGGCAATGTCCGTGATGGTGAATGGAATTGAGACTTCTCTTCTGTCCGGTTCGTTGGGTGGGCTGTGCATAGGCGGCATCGCAATGGGTTTTGCCGCAGGAAGGCTGATTGGAGTTTCAATTGCCTTGGCAATGATCTGGATTCTGGCAAGTGCCTTGCTTATGCTGTTTGTTGGAAGCAGGTTTCTCAGCGACGAAGCACATATGGAGAAGTACCTGAGTGGAGAAGAGGCAAACCCCGTTGTCAGGGAAGGTCTGGTAAGAAGGATGATCAGACGTCCTGACAAGCACAAGAGACCGCCGATATTGCTTTACTGGCTTGCCATGCTGGTGATCAGCCCGATGTGCCGGTTCAAGTTCGGCATGAGAGTTGTGAAGAATTGCAGGATAGAACGCCCTGCATTGATACTTACCAATCATGCCTCCAATTTTGACTATCTGTTCATCGGAGCGGCATGCTTCCCCCTTAGAATCAGTTTTCTGGCCACTTATTACTGGTTCACCTTCAAGAAGCTCAGACCATGGCTCAGATTCATGGGCGTGATTCAGAAATATCAGTTTGCAAC
>JAAYFO010000126.1 GCA_012728215.1 Spirochaetales bacterium
CAATGCAGGCTAGGAAAAAGATGGCAACCAACAACATTCTTTTCATTATCTTCTCCAAGTCGCAGCAGTTTTTCAATACATTCCTAAATTTACAGCACTAAGGCTGATATGTCCAGTTTTTTCTTTTTTTTCCTATTTCAGTGAAAATGCTTCTTCACCAAAAAACATGTCAGAGCCGCCACCAAGGCTCCTGTCAGACTTCCCATGGCATCCATCAGAAGGTCAACAAGCTCGAATGCCCGGTCAAAGAATGGCTGGAGAACCTCAATTATGGCACCAAGAAGTACACCCGCAAGAAGTGCACCTACAAAACCGAACGGTTTCTTTTCATCAAATCTGAAGAACCATAGGTAAAATGAAAAGCCGACGGCGCAATATGCCAGAAAATGAGCTCCCTTGTCCTTGTATGGAACTACGGAAGGGACGCTGACTCCCGACAGGAATGAGAGCACTATCACTGATACGCATATTGCAGCAGTGAGGACTCCTCCTATCAGATTGATTCTTATCTGCATATCCTCTTTGGACAACACCACATGGCACCTCATCAGTTGCTAAGTGTTCCATAAGCAAAGACTCGTGTCAATTGCAAAGCCATTCAGCAATACATATCTCCCTGAACGGCGTTTGCCTGATTCATCATTCTCTCCAGTTCCATGAGAAACCCGGATTTATCCGGAAAAGACCGTGGAGCGGCAAGCCTATGAGCAGGAGTTTCACACATCAGTCTCTCTATGACGATATCAGGACGGATTCTTCTAAGAAAATAAACGACACTCTGCAAGTATCGTGCGGTGGAAGAAGCGGTTATTTCTCCTCCAAAATAATCAAAAAGCAGCCTGCTTTGAGATGTGATATGAAGATTATGAATCTTCAAGGCAGATACCGGACTGCTGTTGACTGCCTCAATCGTCATGTCAATGTCAGTCCTGGTCTCTGATGGAAAACCCAGAATCACGTGGGAGCAGACCCTAAGTCCCTTGTCTGAAGCACGATTGACAGAATCCTTCCAGCAGCCCACCGAATGGCCACGGTTCATCAACCCAAGAATCCTGTCGCTTCCACTCTGCAGTCCCATCTCCAACGACACATCGATGGTTTCATTCTTCAGAAGGCAAAGCCTCTTCAAAACATCATCACCAAGGCAGTCAGGCCTTGTCGAGACAATCAGTTCATAAAAAGGTCCGTGTGAGATTGAATCCCTGAACAAGGCTTCCATCTCGTCCAATGGTCCATATGTATTGGAATATGCCTGATAATAAAGACTGACTTCATTGGAACCATAACGGCGTCTGATGAATTCCTTTCCTCTTTCGATCTGCTTTCGTACACTTTCCATCCGCTGTTGCAAAGATAGCCCTGCAAAGACCGAATCAGTCTGAGGAGGAGAAGTCTCGAATCCGCTTCTTCTGGTGAATCCACTCTCCTTGGATCTTGCATATACGGCACTTGCACCCAGGCTGTCACAAAACACGCAGCCACCTTTTCGGTCGGCACTGCGATTTGGACATGAGAACCCTCCATCCACCCCAATGCGGTAGACAGGAAAACCATAGCGGTCAATGAGATAATCCTTATAGGCATTCCAGAATTTCAAGGCTACCAGCACTCCAGATAAACGGAGACGAACTTATCCAGACTTGCACCAATTCCGACAATGACATCCCCAGCAGGCGACTTCAAAGCCATCCCCAAAGCAATTCCACCATCAAAATTCGCCAATTCGGAAAAAGGAGCCGTTGCAGCTTCCCTCGAAATGATCGTGTTCACGATATTGAGCTCATCATCACTCATCCATCCACAGCCTATCTTGACAAAAAAAGACATTGGGAACGACAATACTCCAATATCATACTCCCACATCACTCCTGCATAAATCAGATCCTGATGAAGGTCACAGTCAGGTCGGCCAGGAATTCCTGAAAGCATTCCTGCATTGAGATACGATCCACTGAGTTCCGAAGGCATTCTGCTTGCACCGATGATTGAATTGAATGTCAGATAATTTCGCTTGCTCAATTGCCATGCATATTCTCCAGCCACGTTAATGAAATAGGAAAGCGCCCCTGCATATCCAAGCTTGAAATCATAGTCGATTCGGTATCCATGCCGCTGAACCCTTCCACTGGGGATGTCATATAATATTCCGGCAACCTGCAGGTATGGACTCAGCACCCAGGTGTCCTTCTGGCTTGTGGTGACAGGAGCTCCTACCACTGTGGCTTCGAACTTCGCCTTGATTTCAAGCTCGAAGCCAGTGAGGTTGTCATTACCATATGATGATTTGAATGACAATCGATCACGCAGACCCGCACCAATGCACATCTGCCAGTCCAAAGCGGAGTACCTTGCAGTATTGGACCAGCTGGACAGGATGGAGACAGAACCAAGAGACATGACAGCTTCGGGATTGAATGACCAATGTCCATCACCGAATTTCAAGAAGACATCACTGGAAACGGCGATTCTGTCATAGACCATGAGTCGCAGCCGGAAATCAATATTCAAAGCTATCAGCTCCCTGCCATTGTATTCCATCATGGCTCTTGGAAAGAACTTGTAAAGAAGCTGTTCCACAGTGGAAGTCGGATCATAAGTAAGTGAAGATGAGCCAAATGCTCCAAGTCCTATATACGAATGGTTTCGTTTCGGCTCTTGATTGACGGCCGAAGCATTACTCAGGCCCATCGGGTTGTTCAGCTTGTAGAAGTAAGTTCCCACCCTGAAGGGATCCTTGTATACCCTGTCCTCTTCACTGAACATCTGAGCAATTTTCATAAAACTCTCACGATGAGCTGACATGGCTTTCTCGCCCTCTTTGATTATCGCTTCAGGATCACTGAAATCCATTATGCTGAACTTGATGGTGTCTGGATATATGACAATATCAGCCATCTCGGCAGCTTCATTTATCTGTTCTTCGGTTCCGATTCGCATCAGGCGTGTGATGATCTCATCCATGGATTCAGCCATCTCGTCACTTTTTGAATCATAATTCACATACTGACAGATCACGATGTCATATCCAAGCTCCCGGGCTTTCTGGACAGTCAGGTTATTCAATGCTCCACCATCAATGTACTGCTTTCCGTCAATCACATATGGTTCGAAAAGAATGGGAATGGACATGCTGGCACGCATTGCGTCAACAAGATATCCAGAAGTGAAGAAGACGTCGCCATCACCCTCCAGACTGGCTGCATTGCACATGAACGGGGTATCCAGATCCGTCAGGAAATTCTTCTTCCCACCAATTTCCTTCAACGCGTTCTTGAGAAACGCCATTATTCTGGAATCATCAATGAGACCTGTATTGCTGATGAATTTACCGTCACTCGAAAAATCGAAATCCAGAATATTGGTTGTGAACTTCTCCATCGAGGCATATTCCTTGTATATCGGGGCTTTTGACAACATAGTGAACAAGGCTGTCAAATCCGAGCCTTCAGTAAGCATCCTGATATCGTTTGGAGAATACCCAGCACAGTAAAGTCCTCCTATCAGGGCTCCCATGCTTGTTCCAATCACCAGGTCAATCGGGATTCCCGCTTCCTCCACTGCTTCAAGAAGTGCAATATGGGCAATTCCACGAGCGCCACCGCCTGAGAGCACCACAGCAACGCTTGGGCGTGCACTTATAGTGCCGACACTCAGGACAAGCAATATTATTACGACTAGACTTCTCAGAACTCTCATGGCATATCCCCTGTGTTCAATCATGCCCCAAGATGGTGCCAATCAAATTCTTCCTCTGATTCGCAAGATCCAGATATGTTATTTCCTTCTTTGTTGGAAACTGAACTCTAGTCACCCAAATGGCTCCATCACCACAGGCAACCTTCATTCCTCTTCCCTTCCTGATTTCCACAATCGTTCCAGGATGAACGCTGCACGGAAGCTCTTCCTGAAGCTGGTCATATCCGCCCCAGACTCCACAGATCATGATGGGACATCCTTCCAACGTCGTGAAAGCCTTTGGCCAGCTGTACATCGCTCTGATCCTGCAATGGACTTCCACTGAAGACTGAAGAAAATCAATCCTGCCATCCTGCTTGTCCACAAGCGAACAGTACGTAGCCGGTCCTTCCTGAGTTTTCAGCTCCGGAGACTTTTCCTGTTCATCTGAATTCCTGATGGAATTCATCACATCAATGATTTTCTCTGCTGCCAAGGCTTTGATAGTCTGAGTGAGAGAATCAGCAGTCTCTGTGCCATCTAGTTCCAGATTCAGGACATCATAGATTCTTCCACTATCCATCTCCAAAGCAATTTCCTGAAAACTTACCGCCCATTTTCTTCTTCCGCTGAGAATCGCCGCCTGAATCGGAGACGGACCTCTGGCCTCAGGAAGCGGAGAAGGATGGATATTGACAGTATGACTGAAAAGATTGAGAAACATCGGTCCGAAGATTCTTCCAAAACTGAAGCTTACCAGAGTATCGGCTCCAAGCAGCCTTGCCGCTTCCCGTTCAGCCTTTCTGACATGGTCACATTCAATTATTGGAAGATCAAGCCTCAACGCTTCCGTCTTGATAGCAGATGGAACCGGAGTCCTGGACCTGGCACCTGGCTTATCCATCGAAGTCAACACTCCGGCGACTTCAAAGTTCCGAGCCAATGCCTCAAGAACAGAAACCGCTATTTCCGATGTTCCTGCAAATAGAATCTTCATTTACGAACCATGCCTCTTTCCACGCCTCGACTTGCTTCTGAGAAGCTGCTTCTTCTCAAACCTTCGCACCAGCCGCTCCCTTTCCTCTGAAGCAGTGTGATCGATGAACAGTCTGCCTTCCAGATGATCATATTCATGCTGAATGCATCGTGCCAGGATTCCATCTGCATCAAGATTGAACGGTTTGCCATTTTCATCATAGGCAAAGACCGAAACTCGCACAGGACGGACAACATTGCACCATACATCAGGAATGCTCAGGCACCCTTCCTCATATTGCACAGTCTCAGGGGACGTGCCGGTTATCTGAGGATTGACGAATGCACGCCTCACTCCATCATCCAATTTAATTACGAACACACGCTTAAGCACACCTATCTGCGGACCGGCAAGTCCGATTCCGGGGCAAGTCTCCAAAGTATCGAAAAGATCCTCGACAAGCCTTCTCGTCTCATCACTGGACACCTCTACCGGATTGCTTGTCTTTTCCAGAATGTCCGACCCAAGCAAAACTACATCTCTAACCATGTTGAAATCATACTATGAACAGTCCGAAACGGTCAATTGCAGTCATATGCCATTTCAAAATCAAAGGAAATAGTCTATACTGAACAACAGAGGAAAACATGAAATACATTGGATCGATCGATCAAGGAACAACAAGCACCAGATTCATAATCTTCAATGAGCATGGAGAAATAGTCGCACTTCACCAGATGGAGCACAAACAGATATACCCTCAGCCGGGCTGGGTGGAGCATGACCCAGAGGAAATCTGGACAAACACCTGCAAATGCATTGAGCAGACCCTGAACAAGGCAGGACTGAAAGCCACTGACATAAGTGCTATTGGAATCACAAACCAGAGAGAGACGATCACGGCATGGAATCCAACGACAGGAGAGGTCTATCACAACTCCATCGTCTGGCAGGACCTTCGTGGAAGCTCTCTGATTGAGAGTCTCAAGGACCGTGGCAAGGAAAATCAGATCCAGAGAACAACAGGGCTGATTCCAAGTCCTTATTTTTCAGCATCCAAGATCACATGGCTCTTGAAGAACGTTTTGGGACTGGCAGACAAGATGGCAAACGGCGAAGTCGTATTCGGAACGATTGATTGCTATCTGGTCTACAAGCTGACCGGCGGCAAGTCCATAGTCACAGATGCCACCAATGCATCACGCTACATGCTGATGGATATCCAGACGCTTGAATGGGATTCATCCTTACTTAAGCTATTTGGAGTAAAAAAGAAGGCACTTCCAAGGATAGCCGCCTCTACGGGCGAGATTTACGGTCATACAGTGACCGATGGCCCTTTCCACGCCGAGATCCCAGTCTGTGGAATCCTCGGGGATCAGCAGGCTGCTCTTTTCGGACAGGCGTGCTTCAACCCAGGCCAGGCGAAATGCACATACGGAACCGGTTGCTTTCTGCTGGAGAATACAGGAAACAAGCTCTGTCGTTCGACTTCGGGGCTTCTGACCACCGTTGCATACAAGGCAGCCGGTCAGGCACCTGTCTATGCGTTGGAAGGGTCCATTGCAGTGGCAGGATCGCTGGTTCAGTGGGCACGTGACAATCTGAAGATCGTCGCTTCGCCACAGGAACTGGACGAGGCAGCCAGCGAAGTGGACAACTGCGGAGGTGTCTATGTCGTACCTGCCTTCAGCGGTCTGTTTGCACCATATTGGAGATCCGATGCAAGAGGAATCATCGCTGGGCTTACAGGATTCGCCACAAGAAATCATATTTGCAGAGCCATTCTGGAATCGACTGCATTCCAGGCATATGATATATTCAAAGCTATAGAATCCGACAGCAGAGTCCGCATGACCGAGCTCAAGGTGGATGGCGGTCTGACAAACAGCACGCCATTGATGGAATTCCAGGCAGATGTCCTTCGTGTTCCCGTCATCCGTCCGAAGGTGATCGAGACCACGGCACTGGGAGCAGCCTATGCCGCTGGACTGACAGTTGGGATATTCAAGAGCACTAAGGAACTGGAGACACAATGGAAGGAGGACAGGCGTTACGTCATGTCCATGGACGAAAAGACAGTTGTGAGGAAGATTCATTACTGGAAGAAAGCCGTAGAGAAGACCCTTGGCTGGGTTGAATAAGGAAAAAGGCAAGCATGTTAAGCACCATTAGGATTGTTCTGGAAATACTCGTCACTGCATGGGCTGCATATCTTTTCTACAACGGAATAAGCAGGACCAAGGCCGTCGGACTAATACGTGTCATGGCTGTGACTTTCCTGATATTTGCAGCCAGCACATTGCTGAAACTGGATGTGCTTCTTCAGATATTCGACTGGATATTCATACCTCTGGTATGTCTGCTTCTGATCATGTACCAGCCTGAGCTTCGCCGTTCATTCGCCACAGAGCAGAAGAATCCAAGTTTTTTCCGCAAGAGGATCCAGACAAGCGGCGATCAGATAGATTCGATTCTCAGTGCATGCAAGGTGCTTTCATCGGAACGTCGTGGTGCACTGATTGTCTTTCCACGCCAGATATCGCTGAAATCCATCATTGATACCGGCACCAGGATCAATGCCGACCTTTCGTCATCACTGATTCTCACAGTGTTCGACCATGATACCCCGTTGCATGATGGAGCCATGATTGTCTTTGAAGGAAGAATAGTGGCATGCGGCTGCTATCTCCCGCTCAGTGAGCAACGTGACATAAAGAAGACATTCGGAACCAGACACCGTGCTGCTCTGGGAATGGCAGAGGAAAGCGATGCCGTTGTTCTGGTCGTATCCGAAGAAAAAGGCACGATAAGCCTCGCATACAACAGCGACCTGTATTATGACCTTGAGACCGATGTGATAAAGCGGACACTTCTTTCACTGTTCAACTATCAGTCGGATGCACCTGAAGTCATCGGGGAGGTGAACAATGAAGACGAATAGCATACTCCACAAGCTTCTCTCCAACTGGCCTATGAAGCTTTCGTGCCTGATCTTTGCAGTCTGTCTGGTCTTCATTGTCAGATTCAGCCAATACAGGAACGTAGTTGCAGAGATACCATTGCAGCTGATTCTTCCTGAAGGCTACTCTGCTCAGAACAAGATAGATGAAAAGGTTGAGCTGACGATAGAAGGTGACAGCAAGATGATATATCTGATCAATCCTATGCAGGTAGAGGCGATTGCCGACTTCTCAGGCGTGAGTCAGGACAACCTGGACAATGCCATCAAGACGCAGACACCTCTGGTAGTGCAGGTCAATCTCGTGCATGACGATGGAATCATTGACCTCTCGGAGGAAATCATGATGACATCCAATCCGTCGAGGATCAAGGTACTGATGAGAAAAGACAAATGACGGGATTCAGAATTGGAATTGACGCAGTGAAGATTGAACGGGCAGCCAAGCTGTCCGACCATTTCATATCCTCTTTCTTTCATCCCAACGAAGCGGCCAATGCAGCCAAGCTGTCAGACGAGCGACGAGCGGAGTATCTTGCATCACGCTTCGCCGCCAAGGAAGCTTTCTCAAAAGCCATGGGAACCGGCCTGGCCGGCATACACATGAACGAAATCGAAGTCATCACTGAGGCATCAGGACAGCCGATCCTGGTTCTGCACGGTGAGACAAAAAAACGATTTGATCAAAAGTTCCATCTTGGGCAGATAGAGATATCTCTTACACACGAATCCCCGCTGGCACTGGCAAACGTTCTGATCCAGTACGAAAGAGATGGTTCAAATGTCTAGAGATGATTGGAACAGACCTGCCCCTGATTCAGTGGGACCCGATCCCGGATTCCATAGAATCGCCATGGAAATATCATATGACGGCAGAGGCTTCTGCGGATGGCAGACCCAGAAAGGCCAGCGTACCGTTCAGGAAGAACTTCAGTCAGTGATTTCTGGTTTTCTTGGATTTTCAATCACACTCTTTGGATCTGGAAGAACTGACAGCGGTGTCCATGCGATGGGACAGGTATGTCACTTCGATGTTCCCAACAGCTGCACCATCCCATCCAAGGCATTTTCATTCATGCAGGGAATTCCTTCCGACATTCAGATAAGACGTTGCTGGGATGCCCCAAAGCTGTTTCACTCCCGGTTCTCATCCATGGCCAGGGAATACAGATACTTCATCAGATCATCAGATGACTTCACCTGCTTCGAGAATGGGCTGGCCGGGAAAGTCCGAAAGCTTCCACCTGTATCACTTATGAACAGCTATGCAGAAGTTCTCAGGGGGACTCATGATTTCTCCACCTTCAGCGGTAGCGGAGATCTTTCACAGAGCAAGTTCCGAGACATATACGAATCCGAATTCCAGATGATGGATTCTCCTTATGGAGGAGAAGTGCTTGTTTACAGAATCTGCGGTAACGCCTTTCTATACCATATGGTCCGTTCTTTGGTTGGAACCATGCTCACCCTAGCCAAAACGATGGCTCCAAAAGAGCGAATGATCGAGATTCTTGAGTGCAAAGACCGTTCACAGGCACTCACTACTGCAAAACCCGACGGACTATATCTGTGGAGGATCAGCTTTGATCCGAATGAATATCAATGGTTTGAGGAGAAGACAGATGAAATCAATTGACCAGGCAAGAACAAGCTATCTCGACAACGCACTCAGCCAAGTCTGGAACATAGCCTCCACCATGGAGAAGGCTCTTTCGCCAGATCAAGAGGAAATACCGATTCCTGATTTCATCGAGCTTGCCAAGAAAATCGGAAGTGAGGCATCAGTGGATTCAAATATCCGCCGTTGCACTCTTCCCATGCTTGAAAGCCTATGCGGCACATGCCACAGATGCCCGCTGTCCGAGACACGGACTAATGTAGTATTCGGATGTGGGAGCACGACACCCCTTGTGATGGTAATCGGCGAAGGTCCCGGCTATCATGAAGACCAGCAAGGATTGCCATTTGTCGGACAGGCAGGTCAGTTCCTCGACAAATGGCTGGCATCGATCAATCTCAGCCGTGACAGCAACACCTACATCTGCAACATCATCAAATGCCGCCCACCTGAGAACCGCGACCCATTGGAAAATGAAATCGCAGCCTGCCATGATTACCTGACACAGCAGGTGGCACTTCTCAAGCCGAGAGCCATCCTTGGGCTCGGCAAGTTCGCAAGCCAGTTTCTTCTTGCAAGTGATAAACCTATGGGAGAACTCCACGGTATATTCCATATCTATCGTGGCATTCCGACAATATGCACATACCATCCTGCCGCAGTCCTGAGAAATCTGGGTCTCAAGCGTCCTGTGTGGGAGGATCTAAAGAAACTAGCGAAATTTCTAGGAATCGGGATCGGATGACATCATATGCAACAGTAATCATACCAGTTCCTCTTAAGCAGTACTTCACATACAGCTTTGATTCAAAAACCCAGAATGTGACTGAAGGTGTGAGGGTCAAGGTTCCTTTCGGAAAACGGCAGGTCATCGGGTTCGTCGTCGAGACAACTTCATCTCATCCGGAAGTCACATATGAAATCAAGCCAATTTCATCGATTGTGGACAAGCAGCCGCTCTTTGGCAGAAACGAGACGGATCTGGCATTATGGATGGAAAAATTCTATCTCTGCTCAAGGGGCGAAGCCATTGGAACAATGATTCCCAGCGGAAAGCGTGACAGTTCAATCCCAACACTGGAATCAGACTACGAGGAAGCCGAGCAGATTACTCCAACGTCAGAGCAACAGGCTGCGATAGACGAAATACTGAGCGGAAGACACCGAAGCATCTATCTGTTTGGAATCACCGGTTCAGGGAAGACTGAAATATTCCTTCGCACAGCGGAATCAGTGATTGCCAAAGGAAAGCAGGTGATCTACCTCGTTCCGGAAATCACCTTGACCCATCAGCTTGCCAGAATTGTGGCACGCCGCTTCGAAGGCAAGGTGGCGATACTCCATTCAGCGATGACACCTGCCCAGAGAATCAAGGAATGGCGAAGAATCAAGCACGGTGATGTCAGCCTTGTAATTGGGGCCAGAAGCGCAGTGTTTGCCCCATGCGACGATCTCGGACTGATCATAATCGATGAAGAGCATGAGAATTCGTACAAATCAGGAAGTTCCCCCCGCTACCACGCACGTCAGATTGCTCAGCGAAGAGCCTCAGTCTCTGACGCAATGCTTCTAATGGGTAGCGCCACACCTTCACTTGAAAGCTATCAGATGGCAAAGAATCCTGACAAGCTTTACATGATCAGGCTGAGGAACCGGGTTTCGGGAGGGCATCTGCCTTCAATCCAAGTAGTGAACATCCTAGGTCAGCGAGGAATTCTCAGTCCAGTGCTCAAACAGCAGATGGACAGCACTATCAATGACGGCAGGCAAGTCATCCTGTTCATGAATCGCAGAGGATACAACTACAGCTTCCATTGCAACAGCTGTGGTTTTGTACTTCAATGCCCTCATTGTGCCGTAAACCTTACATATCACAAATCCGACCATGCATTTGTCTGCCATTACTGCGGTTACCACTCCCCGCTTGTCTCGGCATGCCCTGAATGTCATTCGCTCGATGTATCATACAGCGGATTCGGCACTGAGAAGATCGAGCAGGAAGTGAAGCAGACATTTCCTGACGCTCGGACAGTCCGTCTGGATACCGACATTGCAAAGGAACGGGATGCGATATCGACAATCATCGATGGTTTCAGACTCGGAGAATATGACATTCTACTTGGGACCCAGATGGTGGCAAAAGGTCTGAACTTTCCAAACCTCTCGCTTGTTGGGATAGTACTGGCAGACAGCACGCTCAACATTCCCGATTTCCGTTCTGCAGAACGGACATTCAGCCTGATAGTTCAAGTCAGCGGGCGCAGCGGGAGATACGACGACAAGGGGAAGGTGATAATTCAGACTACAAAGCCGGATTCACCTGCAATTTCTTATGCCGTCTCAGGCAAGATCGATGAATTCTATGAACAGGAACTTGAGACTCGAAAACTTACTGCCTTCCCTCCGTTCACACGGCTGGTTCAGCTTGTGTTCAGAGGAAAGAATGAGGAAAAAGTACGTCAGACAGCGTCATTTGTCGGTGAGGTTTTTGCACAGTCGATAAAAAAATACAGAAAACCGGATGAACTTTTGGAAATGCTTGGTCCAAGCGAATGCCCTATAGCAAAAGTCGCACAGAATTTCAGACATCAGATTCTCATCCGTGGCGAAAACCCATCCCGAGTGCATACATTGATCAGCCGTGTAGTCCAGACTCTCAATCCGGTATCAGGCATCTATCTGGAAATTGACTTCGACCCGCTTGCCCTTCTCTGACAGATTGGGAATCTGTCTTTCATTCACTGCTCAGTCTGGAACGAGCTTCCACGAAAGATATTGCTATCATTTTGCAAAATACATGATATAATTCTCATTATGATGAAACTAAGTGAAGTAATCGACGTTATCGATGGAAAGGTGCTATGCTGCACCGATCTTTTGGATAAGGAAGTCAAATTCGGATTTTCAAGCGATCTGATGAGTGACGTCCTGACACTGAGGGATGATGATATCCTTCTCATAACAGGGCTGGCAAACGTACAGTCCGTGCGAACTGCAGAGCTATCCGATATCAATGCAATCGTTCTTGTCCGCAACAAGGTAGCCACACAGGCGATGATAGACATGGCAACTGATGCCGATATCATGATAATCACTACGAAACATTCGATGTTCAAAGCCAGCGGCCTTTTATTTGGAAAAGGCTTGAGCCCGATCTACTAGGAGATAAAATGCAGACGACATTCTCTGTTACGGCGGGTGACTTCACCAAGGCCGGAACAGCTTCCAGCCAGATCAAGCGAATGCTGAAACAGCTTGGAGTTCCTCAACATACGATCAAGCGGATAATAGTCGCCTTGTTCGAGGCAGAAGTCAATGTGATAGCCCATTCCTTTGGTGGAGAGGTTCAATGTGAAGTGACGCCTGAGAAAGTGTTCGTTCGGGTAGTGGACACAGGACCTGGAATTCCCAATCTGTCCCTGGCGATGAAGGAAGGATGGTCCACGGCTTCGGAACAAGTCCGTGAGATGGGATATGGAGCCGGAATGGGACTCCCAAACATCAAGAAGAGTGCCGACATCCTGGAAATCGACACTGCTGCCAACAACCACACCGACATACGGATGACCTTCTATCTGAATGGAGATAACCAATGACAAGTCCTTATCATCATAGTTTGACAATTCGAGAACAGCTCTGCTATGGATGCACGCACTGTATGAAGAAATGTCCGACTTATGCGATTCGGATCGAAAAAGGACATGCCAAGGTAGACCCTAGCCGTTGCATAGACTGCGGACAATGCATGCAGGCCTGTCCTCATCATGCCATTGGAGTCGAGCAGACACCGTTTGAGCTTCTGTTTTCCTTCAAGCAGCGTGTGGCGGTAATCCCTACAGTGTTTTTCTCTCAGTTCGAGGATTCAATAACCAACAAGCAGGTAGCCCTTGCCCTGTATGACATCGGATTCACTCATATCTATTTCGCTGAGATTGGGGTGGATATCATGAAGCACCTGGGCCTTCAGAATCCTGATTCAGTTCAAAAGCCTATGATTTCAAACTTTTGTCCTGCCATCATCCGACTCATCCGCACACGCTATCCTGGTTTGTGCGATCATCTTTCCCGTCTCCGTTCACCTGGAGAGATAGCAGCCATCTTCGCCCGGGCGGAGGTCAATGATCAGTATCCAGACCACAGTGAAAATGGAATCTTCTACATAACTCCGTGTCCTGCAAAGATATCGGAATTCAAGACTGAGGAAGGAAACCACGGAAGGCTGGAAGGAGTGTTCGATGGAGTCCTGAACATGGATACAGTATTCAACAAAGTCAGCAATTCCATATCAAAGAACAAGAAGCGTTTTTCTTCTGAACTGTGTGCGGAACCGGAACTTCCATTCACCACAGCCGGAGCGAGCAAATGGAGCCTGATCAACGGAGAGAAGCAGCCGAACGCCAGCAGACGTCTGGGAATAGACGAAATCCATCAGGTAATAGACTTCCTTGAGTATGTAGAAGAAGACGATGACATGAACATTGACTTCCTTGAGTTCAAGGCCTGTGCAGAAGGCTGCACAGGTGGAATACTATGCACCAGAAACAAGTTCCTTGCAAAGGAAAGAATCCAGCATCTTGCATCACAGCTTCCCGAGACTCTGCCAGAAATCGTGAAGACGAGAATTGACAAGTTCGCCGATTTTCTCCGAGCCAACGCCTTGGAGCCGGACAATATGGAAGACCATGCAATCAAGCTTGATGAAGACATGGAAACTGCAATACACAAGATGGAGAAGATCAGGAAGATCACATCAGCACTGCCTGGAATCGACTGCGGACTCTGCGGTGCTCCGACATGCAGTGAACTTGCTCACGACATTGCACAGGGCGGAGCAAGCATAAGGCAATGCACTGTACTTAGACTGAAGGACCCTAAGGAGCTCAACACACTCTCACGGATATGGGGAGAAAAGAAAGTCGCCCCTGAAAGCGACTCTCAATCCAACGTTCTTTAGAGAGAAAGCTTGAAACTCTTTCTGATATCATACCCATTGGCTTTCAAAAGAGGCTTTGGAGCGATGACGACCGAAGACACATCATTGTGATCCATATGTTCAAGTATCAATTTTGCCTGACGAGAGATATCCTCGACAGTCAGACCTAGGATCATTCTGATTCTTTCCTTATGCATCTCATCTGACAAGCCAAGAAGGAATTTTCTTCGGCCTGAGGAACACATATCCACAGGAGACTGAGGCCTGAGTTCAAGCCCCACAATGGAGATCACTTCCGATTCCAGTATGTCGCTGTCAAGCTTCCCTTCAGCAATATCCAAAAGAGCCAGCCTAAGGCTGTTGAACGAATCATTTATCTGAGGATCTCTGTAACTTGCAAATAGAAAAGCATCATTGAACATATCCATGTTTGCATAAGCCATATATGCACCACCGCCACGGCGAATCCTGTCCCAAAGCCCATTGTCAGAGAGAATTGCTCCAAGAACCATCTTTCCAACCCGGTCCTTCTCTGTCTGATGATCAAAATGAATTGCACATACATTGTATGCGACTTGCCCCGGAATTGAGAATATCTGAACCATGTCATCAGACGACAAAACTGGCACGTCTCCGGCAACAGACAAATCCAAATCGCCATCGTCACCGATTATCGAAACAAAATGCTCCACGCCAGCCAGGCAATCATCAGACGAGCCCGAATCACACCCAATCTGAACAATCAAACGATTCCGTGAAACAATTTTTCTTCTCAGAGCATTCAGCTTAGCCACTATCTCACTGGTCATCATGGAAGACAATTGATCAAGGAAGCTCCATTGGGTAATGCCTGATGTCATCTCCTGATCCTTTGCTGCAGGAGTAAATGATGCGACCGCTCTCTTTATTCCATATGAATGGGCAACCTCAAGGAAAGACGAACGGAAGCTGGTCTGAAGATCGGTTATCGCCAAACGAACTCTGCTTTCATCACTGAGGTCACACTTGGACATCAGTTCAGCAAGAAACGCCAGAGCTTCATCACAGTCTTCGCTAAGCGTCTTCATCATAGCGACCACAGCACCGAGATACTCATGAGAGACAGACATCATGCTGACTGGAATCATTAACAGGCCACCCATCAGTTCCTTCATTCTGATAGCAACCTGAGAGTAATCCATATCGCCAACCCCTGCCATTGTCATCATTCGCAGAAAGAGAGGAATCAGCAAGCGTTCTTCTTTGGACAAACCATCTGTCTTGAACCTGAGGTAGTAATAGCACACACCATTGGTGAACATGTTCTGGAGGTAGACATCTATCCCAGCTACGGTTCTCCGCTCATAATCAAAGCTCTCGAACACATCTCCCAGATCAGCCCGAGAAAGATGCCCGATCCTGGCAAGAATCTCCGGCTGATCAGGAATCGTTGAGAAAGAATCAAGCAGCTTCTTCTGGGACTCAACCTCTTTTGCACACATATCCTTCAGCTTCGACTTGAGCACTGCCTCGATTTTCTCCTCGAAGTTCTCGTCAGGATAGACTGTCAGAAGCATTCGATGAGGATTATCTATCAGATTTCTCTGAATCCAGTCCTCGAAATAGCGTGGATTCTCCTCAAGCTTCTTTCGAAGGTTCCTGAGCTTGCTGGCAGTCTGAACCGAATCAAAGATCGAATGACCATCTTTCCAGGCACGCAGGGCACGTTGTGAAGCTATGAATCCAATAGGATAGCCTTTTCGCTGAACTTCCTGAAGCAGGAACGCCTCATTCTTCAACGAAGCGTTAACGAGCTTGTCATCAAGTCCATTTCGGCATATCTTGGAAAGCGTATCCAATATGAACTTTTCAATCTTCAAGGCGTTTTCTCTATCCGCTCCGGAAAATCCCACGGCAAAAGGCATCAAACCGAAACCCTCCCCCATTCCACTCTGCTCGCTGAGATCCTCTCCAAGGTCACTTTCGCTGATTGCACGATAAAGAGGATTGCCTGGGTTTCCCAAAAGAATATCGACCAGTATTGAAAGAGTGATGATTTCCAGCGGATCGCTTTCAGGCGTGGTTGCCCAGCATACAAGCACTGAAGACTTGGCGGAATCAGGACCTGCGACTTCCCTTGCAAAAGACTTGTCGAAACCAGAAGTCAATGGTGCCAAAGGCTGGCTGTAACCGAAGACGGCATCCCTGAGGTAGTTTTCGTCAAGAAAATCCATGTATCTTTGAGCATCCATGTCTCCATAGAGAAAAAGCATGCAGTTTGATGGCTGGTACCACTTTTTGTATGTTTCGAGGTATTGCTCGTAGCTCAGATCCGGGATCTCCGTGACATCCCCACCAGATTCATAGCCAAATGGAGTGCCATCAAACAGTCCTATCTGCGAATACGAAGAGACCAGTGCTTCCTGATCGGAATAAACGCCCTTCATCTCGTTGAATACTACACCATCAAAATGGTCACCATCCTGTCTTATTCCCTCGAGCATGAATGTCTCCTTGCGAAGCAGAGGAGCAAACACAGCATCACTGTATACCTTGAAGATGTTATCAAAATCTTTCTGGATGATTGTTGAAAAAGGATAGAATGTGACTCCAGGGAAAGTCATGGCATTCATGAATGTATTCACGCTTCCCTTTGAGACCTCCATGAAAGGATCCTTGACAGGGAAGTTTCTGGAACCAGCCAGGACTGTATGCTCAAGAATATGCGCCACTCCATTTCCAGAATAAGGAGCGGTATGAAATGCGAACCCGGCAAACAGCTCCCGATCCTTGTTTGCGATATGGAAGACCTCCATTTTGGTTCTTCGATGGCGATAGAGCCTGCCAGTCCCCTGGTAATCAGTCAGTTCACATGTGCTGATCAGGTCAAAAGAAGAAGAAACAATCCCGGATTTGAAATCTAACTGCGTCTGCATAAAGTCTGAAAGCCTCCTTGGCTGCCTGCAAGGCATCCAAGCCACTTGCAGCTGTACGTACCGTACCACTTTGAAATAGAGGAGCGTTTTCTCCTCGTCTGTAGAATTCGAATGATCCATTTGCCAGAATATGGGAACCGGTGTCGTCCTCGACGGATGCCTCGATACCGACTCTAGCAGAAATCACATAATCATAGAAGGGATAAGCGGAAGACAGCTGGCTCTCAAAGGCCTGATCATCATCTGAATCTCTTCCAATAAGAGATACGCTTATGCCATCCTGAGCAAGAAGTTCTGCAAGATACACAGCAGAATCACTTGCATTGCCAGGCGTTGAAAGAATATCTCCAAGTTCATCAAGTTCGGTGACACTGAGTACAATCTGCCGTCCATCATATGGCGAAACCAGTTCATACTCCATCGATACCTTCTTGGATTCAAGAATGGAAGTAATCCTGGCGGTCTGTTCCTCACTCATCACGGAAGCAAAATCTTTCAGCGAATCTCCAAGGTCTATTTCAAACAGAATGCTTCCCTTGATCAAAAGACCATCATTTGGAGAAATGAACTCGAATCTCCCATTATCCAATGAAGCGAACGTATATGAGCTCTCGTAGCTCTTCCCATTTATTCCAAAAGCCTGAAAAGACGCCTTTATTGTAGCTCCTGCAACATCAGAAAGTACAAACCTGTTCTTTCGCCGCACATGCACAGTACAACGGGCAAGCCCTTCATCAACATTTTCCAGCAATATTCTGCTTCGTTCAAGAA
>JAAYFO010000127.1 GCA_012728215.1 Spirochaetales bacterium
GATACTGCCATATATGGTGTCTGCACTGGACCTTTCACTCTTGCAGGTCATCTGCGTGGCACAGACGTGTTCATGGACATGGCATTGGATCCGGATTATGTCGAGGAGCTTCTTTCATACACCAAGGAAGTGGTGAAGGCTGTCAGTGAATATCTGATTGATGCCGGTGCTGATGTGGTTGCCGTCACTGATCCGCTTGTTTCCCAGATTTCCCCGGATTTCTTCGAGGATTTCTTGGAGGAGCCGTTTTCGGACATCTTCGAAACAATAAGGAACAAGGGTGCGAAATCCGCATTCTTTGTTTGTGGCAATGCGACAAGAAGCATTGAACCCATGTGCTGTACGCATCCTGATGCGATTTCCATTGATGAAAACGTCAACCTTCCTTCTGCCAAAGCAATAACAGACAAGCATGGCGTCTGCATCTGCGGCAACATACCGCTTACTTCGGTGATGCTGTTCGGTACTCAGCAGGACAACGCAAAGTGCGCCTTGGATATTTGTGACAGCATTGATGCTTCTCATCTCTATATCTGTAGCCCTGGCTGCGATATGCCATACGATGTTCCGGTGGAGAACACGATAGCGGTGGAGCAGGCTGTCCATCAGCCTGAAACTGCTCGGCTGATGATCAAGGATTACAAGCCGGAAGAGCTGGTGTTCCATGGAGAATTGCCTGACTACGAGCATCTTGAGCGTCCGCTCGTGGAGGTGTTCACTCTGGATTCAGCCACATGTGCCGCCTGCACCTACATGAAGGCAGCCGCAGTTGATGCTCAGCAGGCAGCTGACTTTCCAATGGATGTGGTTGAGTACAAATACACATGCGTGGAGAATATCGCCAGATGCAAGGTAATGGAAGTCAAGCAGCTTCCTTCGATCTACATAAATGGAAAGCTTGCATTCTCTTCAATAATCCCAGATCGAGAGACTTTGATAAATGCGATAAAAGAGGCTTGATGTGATACCGGTTCATTTTATCAGTGGGTATCTAGGCAGTGGCAAGACCACGATGATCAACTGCCTTCTTTCCCAGATAAAAGGAAAGAAGATTGCTTTGATTCTGAATGATTTCGGGGATATATGCGTTGATTCATCACTGATGCATGTGGACTCAGACATGATTCGGATGGAACTGTCTGGCGGACAGATATTCTGTCCGTGCCAGAGTGGCAACTTCGTCAAGGATATCGGAGCCGCATGTGCAGAGCATCCGGATTTGATATTGGTGGAGCCTTCGGGGCTGGTTAAGCCTGCAGCGCTTCTTTCGATGATTGAGAGAATGTCAGCATCGGGCGATGTGTCCTTTGGGAGCTTCACTTGCGTCATCGATCCACTTACGTTTCCTGTTCTTCTGCACACTGTCAATGCGATTGCTGAACAGGCAAGCGTAGCGAATCGTTTTGTCATCAACAAGATGGACCTTGCAAGTCCTGTTCAGGTTTCTCAGCTGAAGGAACTTCTTCAATCTGTGAACCCAGATGCACAGGTGCTTGAGACTAAGAACTCAGAAGTGTCGCTGAAATGGTTTGACCGTTCATTTTTTCCGGTGGATCTTGGGTCTGAAAGGATTCAGAGCTTTGCGACATGGGGAGCGACTGGGCGACCTAAACCATTCACCGTGTTTCCCCGTGATACCATTACCTCAATGGAACTGGAAGAGTTCCTTTGTGACGTGGCAGCTGACTGCCTGCGTGCAAAGGGTTATGTGGCTACTTCGGACAAGGGGATTGTCATCGCACAGATTGCCTCGGGCAAAGTCTCGGTGCAGAAGTGGGACAAGCCTTATGGTAGGATTGGGCTTACAATGATTCAGCTTGTCAGTCATCAGGCTGAGTATGAGGAAAGACTTAAATGATTGAAATTCCAAGATTTGTTGAGTTTGAAAGCTCATTTGACTCGTACTGCAAGACCATCCGCTATGACATGATGGAGGACGATCTGCAGGAGGAAGCCAAGGTTTTCTTCGACCACTTCAGAAATGTTCTGAAGCCATCATATAGTGTATGCACAGCAGTTGTGGAGAAGCTCTACAAGGAGGATGATGGAATCATGAGCGCCGTGATTGATGGTGTGAAATTCCATGGCCGTGTTCTTGAAGTCCTGAAGGAGAATACGATAGTCTTTCCTTATTCCGCAACTTGTGGAAATGCGTTGGAGCATATGGATCTGCAGAAGTATGGTTTCATGGCTGAGTTCTTCCGTGAGACAATCAAGCGAGAAGCCCTAGGTGTGGCTTTGAATGAAGGACTGGAATTCTTTCAGAAGAAATCGGGTGTCGATCATCTGTACAGCATCAATCCTGGTTCGGGAAGTGATGGACGTTGGGATGTCGGCGACTTGAAGCCCTTGTATGATCTTCTGCACATCTATGTCGAAACGGAGGCTGTGGTGACTGACTCTTCCTGCATGCTTCCGAACAAGACGGTTGCAGGAATATGGTTCTCAAGCGAGACCAAATACAGTAATTGCGGATCTTGCCCAAGAAAGAACTGCCCTGAACGCAAGACTCCGTTCATGGGTGGCTGATTTCAGGCTCGAAGCTGCCGCACATCATTCAAACATCATGTTCTCGACAAAAAGGTCCTGAAACTTCTTCATTCCTGAGAGTTCCAGGTATCTGGCTTTCTGACGCATCGACTCCATCGCCGACATGCATGAAGGATCTACAAGGGCCATCATTGCTCCCTTGAGCGAGGTGTTGCCTGCAGATTTGATTATGCTGCTCCATTTTTCAGAAAGCAGACCTATTCTCATTGCGCTTGATGGGTCGAGGTATGTTCCAAACCCGCCTGCCAGATATACATGCCTGAGGTCTGTCTCCAAAAGACCTGCTTCCCAAAGCAGTGTCTGGATTCCTGAGAAGATTGCTGATTTCGCAAGCTGGACTTCTCTTACGTCCTTGGGGTGAAATATGACGTCCTCCTTGAAATGAAGATGAAAATGTTCAGTCAGAGAGAATGGCTTTTCAAGAAAGCCTGTCTCATCCACTTCCTCGATGTCCAATAGAAAAGCCATCGTATCAATCACGCCAGAACCGCATATCCCTATTGCAGGTTTGTCCCCAATTGTCGTGATTCCATTTTTCTTCACATGATTGATTGCACCTGGAATGCTTGCAGTTCCGCATTTTATGCTGGCCCCCTCAAATACCGGTCCTGCGGCTGTGGAACAGCATATCATTTCCGATCCTGTCCATAACCCCATTTCTCCGTTGGTTCCCAGGTCAAGGAACAAGGCTGGTTCTGGCTGTTCTACTATGTGAGTGCAGTACAATCCAGCAGTGATGTCTGCTCCCACGTAGCTGGATATGCTTCCCAGCAGAGTGACTTTCATGTCAGGAAACTGCCCCATGTTCAGTTCTGCTCCAGAAAGATGCCTTGGGTTTATGAAAACAGGGGTGAAGGGAGCAATTGCAATTCCTTTAGTATCCTCTTCCACCAGCAGGTGAAGCATTGTCGTGTTGGCAGCTATGACCATGTCCGTGACGCTGTTGGCATTGATGGAGAAACGGTGGCACAGGTTGGCGGCCATCAAGGACAGCTGTGTCCTTATGAGGTTTGCCAGAACTGCTGTGCCATTGGGGCTTTCTGTGGCGAATGTTATTCTGGAAATCACGTCTGCACCATGAATCGCCTGGCTGTTCACCTGAGCTTCAAATCCGAGGATTTCCGCCGTGTCAAGCTTGATCATCATCATGACAACTGTCGTGGTTCCAATATCGACTGCCATTCCATATTGATCCTTGCGTGAAGAATCCGGGGTGAACGATACATCCTTTCCGAACTCAGTGCAGATTTTCTCTTCTCCAGCATCAGGTAGTTCGATATTGATAGTGCCTTGGAATTCCGTCTGGCATGCCAGTGCTTCCTGATTCTGCTCAGTCAGGTGAACCTTGCATTTTCCACAGGTCCCTCGCCCGCCACATAATGATGTACGGAATGTGATGCCTTCTTTCTCAAGAGCTTTCAGAATGGTTGTTTTCTCAGTCGAAGCTAATGTGATATTCATGTGGTTCATTATCGCCGATAACACGATGATGGTCAAATCTTGAGGTGTCTGATTTGAGAATGTTCAGTAGGTTGAATGCATCAAATCATTGGTGGGTGATGCCAGACGATGGACATCATGCAAAAATCAACTATAATCATACTCATGAAAGTTTATTCCTATATCCGTCTGACGTCTTCAGATAACGATGCCCGCACATATCAGAACCAGGTGAACGACTTTGCTGTGGCAAACCGTCTTGGTAGAGTTCAGTTCGTAGTGGAACAGACGACTTTGGTGAAGGATTGGGAAAAGACTCAGATTGGAATTCTGGTTTCTGAGGCGAAGAAGGATGATCTGGTGATAGTTCCGTCTCTGGTGATGTTCTCCCGTTCATTGATTCAGGTCTGCGATGTGCTTCAGCACTTTCATTCAAAAGGTGTATGGGTCGCTTCTGTTGAGCAGAAGCTTACAATCACAGGTGAGACTAATGACTTCAATGGTGGAATGATGCAATGCCTGACAATGGTTTCTGATTTCGAACGGAAACTTGTCTCCATGAGGATGAAGGAGACGCTTGATAGGCAGCGTAGCCTGGGAATGAAGGTAGGGAGGCCTGTTGGAAGTGGAAGGAGCGCCCTGGATGCTTTCAGCAAGGAGATAATCGAAGCGAAGAAGAATGGGGAATCCAACATTGTCCTGTCCCGAATCTATCATACGACACCACAGAACATGTCAAAGTGGCTGAAGAAGAACATGCCAAAGGACAAATCTTCAGAATTCGAATGCAAGCTGTATGTGGTTGGAGAGGATGATGACGAACCTGCGGACGTGCGGACTGAATCGTTTGCCACTGCCGGCGCCATGGTCAGGGCCTTGGTGAATTTCGCCTGCGAGAAAGCCAACAGAAGCTACACGGATTATGATGTGATGTTGATTTCCGACCATCAGCAAGGATCGTATATCTTCATATCAGACTCCGAACTGCACAAGGGTTTCATCCTCAGCTGGGCTGCCTCTGATGATTTGCCTGTCATCTCTCAGATGCATGATCTTAGAATCAATGTGCTGGAGTGATTGTCGCTTGCTGAATTGACAATTCGGCTGCCTTTGAAGCTGTTTTTTTCTGGTGTAACTGTAGGTGATGCAAGCAGATGAAAAATAAAACATAAAAGGTGTCTTTTGTTGGGAAAAAAGGCTTTATCAAATGATGGGGGTATGCTATAGTCCCACTTGCGTTGATATTATTTACCTTGGAAGTGGAAGGAAGTGGAAGAAAAACAGTTCACCCTCAGGTCCTTTTTCGTAGGACTTTTCGGACTGGTGATCATCACAGCTAGTTCGATGTATGTGGCGCTTAAGTTAGGCGCTCTCCCTTGGCCGACAGTGTTCGTGACTGTCGCAAGTCTTGCAATCCTGAACCTGTTCAAAAAAAAGCCAACACTGAAGGAA
>JAAYFO010000128.1 GCA_012728215.1 Spirochaetales bacterium
CAAGAGCTTCAGGCTGCCGACACGGATAGAATGGCAGTATGCTATGTCGTTCCAGACAAATAACTCAGGGGCTGGTGCAAGTTATTATTCAGGTTGTGGAGTTAGTAATTATGCTTTCCCGTACATCCTCGATCATTGGCAAGTAGAGTATTCGACTACACTGGGTTTCACAATTTGGGGAAATTCTAATCCCTGCGCTGAGTGGTTTGTAGACAATACTACTGGATCATTCACTGCAGATGGAGTGTCAAGGACTGTGGTAAAGCCGATGTGGATTAATCATTATGCGGCTACCTTCGTCGACGATGGTGCCTATTTCAATACGCTGTATACCAATGAGACTGTTACTGCTGGTACCACTGCTGCATTCAGACTGATTCGAGAATATTGATTAAAAAGGATTTGATTCCTTATCTTTGGTCCGCCAGCGATGGCGGGCCTTTTGATGTCTGGGATTAGCCAGAAAACCGTATTTATCACATATGGTCAATTGAAACAATAAATCAGCAAGAAAATATTTGCTTTGTCACTATGTCTGAAATACGTATCTTATGGAGATTGAACGTATGAAAAAAAGGTTCAGCCACTTTTTTGATGGTGGTGATTGCTCCTGGTTTTAAGGCTTCTTTTGGGTATGAAATGTTCCTTCCGCAATAGAAAGTCAAATCTTTCAATGATTATTTGAGGAATGAAAGAATTTCCTTCCGCAGTTCTCCGAAGATATCGTAGAGAATATTCTGTATGGTGACTATTATGTCTGCTTTTATCGAGACCTCTGAGGTGGCGCTGTCATTGGGTTCGGCTGCTGTATTTCCGACGGAACCGGAACTCCTGTAGAATTTTTCGAAATCCCAGAGAGCAGTATCCACTGAAGCTTCGATCTTGTTTTCATCAGCATCATTCAAAAGAGGAAAGAAGTCGATTCCCGACATCTTTTCAACATCATCGATCGTTAATGCAAAAGACTTAATATCGGCATTTGATCCTTCGTTTGGCAGGATGAAGCCTATGGCCTTCAGCTCTGGTTCTGAATAATCGAGAATCGCCTTATAGTAATATTTGGGAATGCTGACTTCGTTCTTTCCAATGGTTTCGTATGGACCATCTGTGAGAATTGGACCTGTGACTACATAGATGACTTCCTCGTTTTCTGCAAAGTTACGAACTGTTGCCTCAAGGTCAGCCCAGATTCCTCTGTTGAACTGAGGTGCCTGGGGGCTCATGTTCGAAAGAAAGAAGCTGTCATCCATCGCCTCTGTGCTGTAGCACAGGTCTGCCGCTGGAATCAGATGCCCGCGGTCGTAACCTGAACCACGGTAGTCGGACAATGCTGCGCTTTGGGTGGTTATCGCTGGATCTGGACGAAAATTGTCCTGCCGTGATATCGACCCGTTGATCTTGTCTTTTGTCAATGTATATGCGACCCAGTATGGTTGTTCATCAGTTTCGCTGTAGCATAGGGTGTAGCCGGTATGCTTGACTATCTGTCCGTTGAAGTCAGACTTTGGAATTTCCAGTCCTTCGATGATCTGACCTTGCTGTGAAAAAGCAGCTTCTGCCGTCACAGGCCCGTCTGGAGTCAGAAGTATCGCCACCAATAGAATGGCTGACAGTATCAGCAGCGTCAACAGAAGCTTCTTCAGCTTCGAATGCTTTTTTGTGTTGGTTCTTTTCTTTTTCATTCTGACTCCTTTGGCCTGATGGCTGTCTGCGTTCTTTTCTCAACTATATAGAAAATCAGCAATGTCCCGAATATGCAGAACAGAAGTTCAGTGATGAGAAGAAATGACTCGCTTCCCGAATACAGGAC
>JAAYFO010000129.1 GCA_012728215.1 Spirochaetales bacterium
AGAAGATTTACAAGCTGAGCAGTGATTGTAGGTACTGCAAGCATGAAAAGGAGCTTGCCCAATGGTGCATTACCTAGACGAGCCTGCTTGTTTTCATTTACATTCTGCAACTTCATGGCCTTAAGCTTATTCTCAAAAAGAAATTCTGAATACATCCACAAACTGAAAACACCGCAGAAGAATACCTCTGCGGTGAACAATCTTTCATTCAACTGAAACACATCTGTTGAAAACTATAGAATTCTTGAATCTCCCCTCTTGAGAAGCTGTTCCAACTTTGCAGAAGGATTCTGGAACTTCGAAAGGAAGATCATTGCAGCAATCACATATGGCTTGTAGCTGGCCTGCTTGTACAGCGGATCAAGATATCTGTCGAATACAGTAGAAGCCACTTCACCCTGCTTGCAGGAAACTCCACTGATATCGGCAGGGAGACAATGCAGATAAAGAGCCTTGCCCTGATTGGTCCGAGCCATCATCTCTTCGGTGCATTCCCAGTTCTTGAACTTGGCGTTGTGCTCCAGACATTTCTTCTCCAGGGCATCAAGCTCATCAAGTCTGCCTTCGCTGACAAGATCAGTTCTTTCCTGCATGACGGCGAATGGAGCCCAGCTCTTTGGATAGACGATGTCAGCTCCTTCAAAGGCCTCTTCCATTGTGTTTACCTTCCTGTAGGATCCACCGGAAGCCTTTGCCTGCTTGGCAGCAATCTGCTCAATTTCCGGCATCACATCATATCCTTCAGGATGTGCAAGAGTGACATCCATTCCGAATCTGGTGAACAGTCCGATGACACCCTGAGGAACACTGAGCGGCTTGCCGTATGAAGGGCTGTATGCCCATGTCATTGCAACCTTCTTTCCCTTGAGCTTGTCTACGCCACCAAAGTAGTTGATCACGCTCATCATGTCTGCCATGGTCTGAGTAGGATGGTCAATATCACACTGGAGGTTGACGATTGTCGGTCTCTGCTCCAGAATTCCGTCCCTGAAACCTTCCTGGACGGCATTGGATACTGCAACCTGATATGCATGGCCCTTTCCGATGTACATGTCATCACGGATTCCAATAACATCTGCCATGAAGCTGATCATGTTGGCAGTCTCACGGACTGTCTCGCCATGAGCTATCTGGCTCTTCTTCTCATCAAGATCCTGAACCTCAAGACCTAGAAGATTACATGCGGATGCAAAACTGAATCTGGTTCTCGTGGAATTATCACGGAACACGGAGATTCCAAGGCCGCTGTCAAAGCACTTGGAGGAAATGTTGTTCTCCCGTAGGCCCCTGAGAGCCTCAGCCACAGCAAAGACAGCTGCAAGCTCGTCGTCACTTTCCTTCCAGGTGTGGTAGAAGTCGTTGAGATACATTCTCTTTGTATCCAGACCCGATACTTTCTTGATCAAGGCTTCAATTTCTGCGATGCTCTTCATAAAACAATCCTCCAAAAAGATGCTATCTAGAGACTAACACAACAAGGACAGGTTGTCTATCTCTGACAACCCGTTCTGTTGCATTTTGTTGCACTACTCGATCCGTCCCAAACCTCTGAGAATCTTCTCTGATGAGAACGGCCAATCTCTGATCCAGACACCGCAGGCATCTGCAATAGCCATGCCTATGGCCGGAGCTGCTCCGTTTGTCGCAATCTCACTTATGCTCTTTGCTCCGAACGGTCCATAATAGTCGTCGACGTCAATCAGCACAGCCTTGAAATCCTCAGGCTGCTCA
The DNA here is from genome assembly GCA_012728215.1 of Spirochaetales bacterium. Classification (GTDB taxonomy): domain Bacteria; phylum Spirochaetota; class Spirochaetia; order Sphaerochaetales; family Sphaerochaetaceae; genus JAAYFO01. The sequence continues at coordinate 1,732 of JAAYFO010000129.1, forward strand.
AAGATCATCGGAACATGGTAATCTGTCAGGTTGGCATTCAGGCAGACTCCATCCTGGTCCAGAATCATCTCCTCATAGAGGGAATGACCGATGGACTTCAGAGCGGCACCGTACATCTGGCACAATGCCAGCTCCGGATTTATCGGAGTCCCGGCATCCTGAAGTGCATAGAACTTCTCAACCTTGATTTCTCCAGTTCTGACGTTCACTGCGACCTGAGCAAAATGGGCACCATATGGAATTGCGGAGTTATTGGTTGCAAATGACCCTTCGGCCATGAGCTGACCTCGCCCGGTACCGCTGGTGGCAGTATGAATCAAGTCGTAGAAACCCAGTCTTGCACCCGCCTTGGATACAATTACCCCTGGATATTCCAAATGAAGATTGTCCGGATTCTCGCCCATCTGGAACGCTGCTTCATCAAGAATCTTCTTCTTCAGATTCACTGCAGCGGCCAGTGAAGCATTTCCACTGAAATAGGTTCCGCTGGAAGCATATGCACCAGTGTCAAATCCAGATGCATCGGTGTCGCCGGAGATGACCGCGACCTGCCCCATTGGAATGCAAAGGGTCTCAGCCGTCACCTTGGCTGTTATGGTATCCAGACCTGTACCCAGATCTGAACCACCGCTCTGAACGATGATGCTTCCATCTGTCTCCATCTTTGCAATCGCCGTGGAATGATCAAGACCAGGAAGTCCGCTCCCCTGCTGAATCATCGCAAAGCCACGTCCTACTTTCCAGTTTGAATCAGGATCCTGAACAAGAGGCTTGTCAAAGCCCATCATTGCAGCACCTTCCTCAATTGCACGTCTAAGTCCGCAGGATCCGACAGGAACGACAGTCCCTTCGCGTCCTTCCCCAAGGCCCTTGAGGATGTTCAGCATGTAGCCTTCCTCAACGCAATTCTTCCTCACCATCTCCAGATAGTCGAAATCCAGCGCCTTGGCAAGTTCCGCCATGCACATCATCAGTGCATATGCTCCCTTTGGAGCACCATAACCCTGATATGCACCGGCAGGAGGACAGTTCGTGTAATATGTGTATACATCGAACTTCATGTTGTCCACCTTGAACAGCGGAAGGGTCTTGGAACAGGAATTCATAGGAACAGTCAGACAATGGTTTCCGAAAGGACCGGTATTTGCCCTGCAGTCAATCTGAATCGCTGTTATGCTTCCATCCTTGCGACCGCCCATCTTCACAGCAAGCTTCATCGGATGACGTGTGCTGTTGGCTATGAATTCTTCCTTGCGCGTGTTTCGAGCATAGATCGGTCTTCCGGTGATCCATGAAAGATATCCGCATAGATCCTCGATGAGGATGTCCTGCTTGGAACCATAACCACCGCCTACCTTCTCCTTTACAACATGGACTCTGCTCTCAGGAATCGAACAGATGCGAGCCAGGACGCGACGAAGATGATATGGGACCTGAGTGCTGGCGTGAATCACAAGCCGGTCTCCCTCCACCTTTGTGAAGCAGACATGCGGCTCCAAAGGAGTGCACTGAATCTGATCTGTCTGATAAGTTCTCTCAATCACGACATCAGCTTCGTTGAAGCCTTTCTCCACATCACCAATCTGCCCATGAGCTGCGGAAGCAAGGTTATGCTTTGAATCAGCATGAATCGGGAATGGATAAAAAATCGATCCCTCTCTTGGATCCGAACCCTCATTATATCGATTCAGATCAGCAGGAGCACCAACACCGAAGCTCACTGATCCATTCTGAACGACAGGGGCATCAGGCGCCATGGCATCCTCAACCGTGAGAACAGGCTTGAGGACCTCATATCTGACATCAATCAGACTGATTGCATTCTTCGCTATCTCCTGAGTTTCAGCCACAACGGCAGCGACTCGATCACCTACATGCCTGACCTTCTGATTCATCAGACGCTTGTCATGAGGAGAGGGCTCGGGAGAACCCTGTCCGGCAGAGGTGTAGTAGATATCAGGCACGTCCTTGTATGTCAGCACCTTGACCACACCTTCAAGCTGAGAAGCCTTCGACACATCGATGTCAGTGATGAACGCATTGGCATACGGAGAGCGGAGAACCTCAAGATAACAGGCATCAGAATCAACGAAATCCTCAACAAATGCCTTTCG
>JAAYFO010000130.1 GCA_012728215.1 Spirochaetales bacterium
AAGGAATCCCCTACGTTGGAAGGATGAAAAGACAAGGATTTATGCATTGCCGGTAGTCAAGACTACATACCGGCCTTTGAGAAAAGTGGTTTGACTAACAAGAGTCAAAAGAGAGGCGAAAACTAGCTTGACAAATACCGCACTGAGACTTTTTCTTATCAATGATTATCAGAAATCCACTTTGGAAATCGCAAGAACCGTGAAGTTGTACTCGGTATCGTTGAGAACGAATTCAATCTGATCTCCCACTTGATGGTTGTACAGCATTCTGCAAAGAGGAGCCTTGAAATTCAGGATGAAGTTGCTTGGATCTGACTCCCACTGGCCCATGACAGCATAGGACACCGTCTTGTTTGCAATATTGTCCCTTAGCTTTGCACTGGTTCCAAATGTGATCTTCGAGCAATCCACCTGAGAAGGAAGCACCACTCTTGCGTCGTTGATTTCCTTCGAGAGCTTTCCCTTCATGAAATTGAGGTTCTTCTGCTTGTCTTTGCCATACTGATATTCAGCATTCTCACGCAGGTCTCCCAGTTCACGGGCAGTTCCGATTTCCTTGGCGTTTTCAGGAATCTCAACTTCAACTATGTGCTTCAGTTCTGCAAGCTTCTTATCGAGAGAAGCCTGAGTGCAAAGAAGAGAAGAAGGAATCACTGCAGAGTTGTCAGTCGGGATCTGGTCCTTCTGACCAAGAATTGTCTGATAGTCGGCAAACTTGTCAGTGATGAAATCAGTTATCTTAGACTTCTTCCTTGTATCAAGGTATTCATTGGAGATTATCAGGGAATAAATCTTCTTTGCAGAAGCTTCGTCCGATTTCTCAAGATAATTTTCAATTGAACCATCATCAAACAGGAGCTGTTCCAGCGACTTCTGGATTCTGCGGTTGCGCTGCACATCATTCTTGTTGTTTATGCAAAGAAGGACAAACGAAAGAAGCTGAATCATTGCAATAAGGAGTCTCTCCTCAGTTATTCCAGCCTTAGCCCAATCCTTGAGGGAAAGGTTCTTCACAAGGTAAAGCAGAACTTCTGGTTTCTCTCTTGGAGTCTCGACTGATTCCTGTATGATTGATAGATAGATCTTCTTCTGCTTGTTCTGAAGCAGTACTTCCAGAATCTTGGAATTAAGGAAGTAGGGGAAGAGGTCCTTGACCATCAAAGGCCAGTTCTTAGGATCTGCTATGATCAGCTCTTCGATGAAGGAACGCTTGATTTCGCTGTCGTCTATCTGAATGAAGGTTGACTTCACATCAGTCTTGATGAGCTCATAGAAATCAGAAAATGAACCTTCAAGCTGAATGAACTTGATCTTGTTTCTGTTGCGAAGGTCAGAGAGAAAAAGCCATGAGCAGAGGTTCTCCACATTGCTGTTGACTATTCTTGCCTTCTGTTCGAAGAACTGAATCATCTTGGCAAATGATTCATCCTCGACATCTCCCTTATTTGTGATGAAATCTCTGATTCCTCGAATCTTCACAAAGAACGACTTCTCTGCTCTGAACATGTTGAGCTTCTTTTCTTCGAAAGTGCATGGAGTTTCTCTGTAGACAAAGCTATCGACATCATTTTCGGAGAAACCGAAGCTGGTGTTGCTCATCAATTCCTTCTTTGCAGCAGCATACCATGAAGTCCATTCCTTCTGCGAAAGAACGGAAGGAACAAGCTCTTCCTTCATTTCCTTGAAGGTGGCACTGCCATTGTTGGAATCAATCAGCGTTCTCAGAGCCCAGACTACATCAGAAATGATTCTGGCACTCAGCTTTTCCTTGGAAATGACAGCCTTGAGAACCCATATATGTGTCTTTGGAAGTACTTTCAGTGAGCTGTAAGCCATGCTGCAGGTCATCTTGTGTCTTCCTATCTTCATGAAGACAATTTCCATGTTATCATCTTCAATGCTCACAATGCGTCCGATCTGCCAAGTCTTGTGGAACACAAAAGCACCTTCGACAAAGTGAATCTGAGTCTCAAACTGCTCTATGCTGGCCTCTATCACTTCAGGAATGACGTTGGTCAGACCAGTGTCGTTCAGGCATGATTCGAGCCTTGGGTTGTCCTTGTACATCTCACGGTACTTGGAGATGAGCTTCTCCACGATCGGCCTGACGCTTGTCTCGCTGTAGTGGATTATCTTCTTCAAGACATCAACCTGCTGGTCCATTGACAGAATGCTCATGTCCAGAAGGTCCTGAAGGAAGAAGACGCCTCTGCCGTTTGAAAGAACCTGGGAATATCTCTCAGCCTGCTTGATGAGATAAGCTGGGTTGTTGCTTCTCAGCTCCTTGATCTTTTCCCAGAGGTCCTTGAGTTCTGCAAAGTCCTGATTCTTCAGAAGACGCTGAGTGGCTCTCTGATAGTAGTTCATTGCAATGGATGTGTCTGAAGTCTCTTCATAATGCTGGGCAAGCTTCTTGAGAATCTCGGTTTCCTCAAAATTCGTCCTTACAAGCCTTTCCCACATCTGGATCTTTTCTTCAGTGCGGCCTGTGGATTCGTAATAATCAGCAAGTACCCTTAGGGCATAGTCGTTCTCAGAGTAGTTGAGCATGAGCTTGCCAAGATATTCAACGACATCGTACATTTTGGCATCTACTGCCTTTTCCAAAACTTCCAGGAGGTATCTGTCATCTGCAGGATGTTTTCCAGTTATGGTAGCAAGAATCTTTGCTGGGATGCTTTCCTTGCATGTTGAAAGCCTGTCATCACAAATCTGACGGAAATCTGCTTTATCCTCGGAGGTTTCCAAATTGTTCGCTACCTGGGCAATACGGGAGAAATCTGCAAGTGTGAAAGCGGTAATATTTGTTCTTTCCCATTCTTCTTTTCCAATCAGATTCTCAACTTCAGAAATATTCATTTTTTCTCCTAAAATAAAACCGGGCATACCTTGGGGGTCGCTCGGAAATAACATTCATTTCTTACATTATGATAACAGAAAAGTATTTAATAATCAATCGATTTCTGGTATAAAGGAATGTATGAAAAATGTTTTTGTTTCCCCTTCTATTATGACTGCGGACTTTCTTCACCTGGGTGAGGAGATAGCTAAAGTAGAGCAGAGCGGTGCTCCATGGCTTCATCTTGACGTCATGGATGGAAGTTTCGTCCCCAATATTTCCTTTGGTCCAAAGGTCATTTCCGATATAAGGAAAGGCTGTGGCCTTTTTCTCGATGTGCATCTGATGGTGATAGAACCGGATCATCTTCTCAAGGCTTTTGCAGAGGCAGGTTCGGACTGTCTGACGGTTCATCTCGAAGCGTGCAAAGACCTGAAAAGGACCTTGGAAACAATCAAAAGCCTGGGGATTCAGTGTGGAATCAGCATAAAGCCTGCAACTTCAGTAAGTGATGTCGTCCCTTATCTCGATATTGTTGACCAGATTCTTGTCATGAGTGTCGAGCCAGGTTTCGGAGGACAGAAGTTCATGCCTGCTTCGGTTGACAAAGTCAGGGAACTGGCTCAGACAAGAGGTGATCGTAAGTATCTGATCAACATCGATGGAGGTATTTCTCTTTCCAACATCGAGATTCTCAAGCAGGCTGGTGCGGATGCAGTCGTTGCTGGTTCGTCATTCTTCAACAGTACAGATCAGAAGGATTTCGTCAGGAGAATGTCTCAGAGATGAAAGCTGTGGTTCAACGTGTCAGGAATGCGAAGGTCATCGTGGATGACAAGCTGGTTTCTCAGATAGACTCAGGACTTCTTGTATACCTTGGAGTAGACAGGACCGATAGGCTTGAAGATATTGACTATCTTGTCAGAAAGATTACCAGACTCAGGATATTCAGAGATGAGAACGAGAAGATGAACCTTGATGTCTTTGAAATCAAGGGCCAGATGCTGGTGGTGTCGCAGTTCACCTTGTGCGCTGAGGTCTCTACCGGCAACAGACCCTCGTTTGATGCCGCGGCAGATCCTGAGATGGCAAACCGTTATTATGAGCTGTTTTCACAGAAGGTAGCCGAGACTGGGATTCCTGTCAGAAACGGTGTGTTTGGTGCTCACATGCACGTTGTCTATGAGAATGACGGGCCTGTGACAATATTGTATGATACCAGTCTGCGCAAAGCCACCCACTGTCAGAAGTGAAGGCAATTCTCAGCAAATGTTAAAATTTCTTGTATTGATAGTATAGATAGAAAAAAGGAGTCATAATATGGCAAAGAAAAAGGAACCTGAAGGCGTTCAGAACACTGACACTCTCAATCAGAAGAGGCAAGCTCTGGAAGCTGCAAGAGCTCAGATAGACAAGCAGTTCGGAAAAGGCTCACTGATGAGGCTCGGTGACAATACTCAGCTGGAGAACATCGAAGTCATTCACAGTGGTTCCATTCTTCTTGACGAAGCACTTGGAATCGGTGGGTATCCTCGTGGAAGAATAATCGAGATATATGGTCCTGAATCATCAGGCAAGACAACAATTGCCCTCCATGCCATAGCAGAGACACAGAAGGCAGGAGGAATAGCGGCATTCATCGATGCCGAGCATGCATTGGATCCAACCTACGCCAAGAAGCTTGGTGTGGATACCGATGACCTCTGGATAAGCCAGCCGGATAACGGAGAACAGGCGTTGGAAGTATCTGAGTCTCTGGTTCGAAGCGGTGCAGTCGATATCATAGTCGTCGACTCTGTCGCCGCTCTCACTCCTCAGGCGGAAATCGAAGGCGACATGGGCGACAGCCATATGGGTCTTCAGGCAAGATTGATGAGCCAGGCTCTGAGAAAGCTGACTGGAATACTTGCAAAGAGCAAGGCGACGATAATCTTCATAAACCAGATCAGAATGAAGATTGGTGTCATGTTCGGAAATCCGGAAACCACTACTGGTGGAAATGCACTGAAGTTCTACTCTTCAGTCCGTCTGGAAGTCAGAAGGATTGAATCAATTTCAAAGGGTGCCGATGACATCATTGGAAACAGAGTGAGAATCAAGATTGTAAAGAACAAGGTTGCACCTCCATTCAAGAAGGTCGAGCTGGATCTTCTCTTCAATGAAGGCATAAGCTATGCGGGAAGCATTCTTGATGCTGCAATCAAATACAATCTCATTGAGAAGAACGGAAGCTGGTTCTCGTATAACAATGAAAAGATAGGGCAGGGCAGAGAAAACGCCCTCACCTTCCTCAAGGACAATCCTGAAATCCAGAATGACCTGGAGAAGAGGCTTCGCGAACTGATATTCAAGCCTGAGACTGCGGAGAATTGATGGAAGGCAAGATTTCCTACAAGACAAAGTCATTCGAAGGTCCGCTGGACTTGCTGCTCTTCCTTATTCAGAAGTCGGAAGTCAATATCTATGATATTCCGATTTCTGAGATCACCGATCAGTTTCTTGATTATCTCAAGTCGGACGAGGTCACTTCATTGGGAGATCTTTCGGATTTCTACAAGATGGCCGCTGATCTTATCTGGATAAAAAGCCGGATGATGCTCCCTGTGGAAGTCGAATTTGATGAAGAATACGAGGATCCGAGAAAGGAACTGGTCCAAAGGCTTCTTGATTATCAGAAATTCAAGAAGTATTCCCAGCTTCTTTTTGATTCAGAGAGGAAGACTGATTTTCTCATTGAAAGAAAGAAGGTTCAGTTCCTGCTTCCTTTCTCTGATGATGAGCTTTGGACTGACATCGGGATCGGAGACCTGCTTTCCACCTATGTCGATCTGATGAGCAAGGTCGATGAGTTTTCGCAGAAAGTCTTCAATGTCTATGAGGAAGTATCGATCAATGACAAGATTGCTTTGATCAACGAACTCCTAAACAAGCAGGAAGTGGTTCATTTTTTGGATGTCGTTGTCAAAAGGCATTCTCCTGACCATATCATTTCCGCTTTTCTTGCTGTTCTGGACAGCGTCAAGGATGAAATAATACTTATAAGGCAGGATGTCTCATTTGGAGATATAGAGATAACACGGCGTCCATTGGATTACGTATTGCAAAAAGGGGATGAGGAATGAGTGAGATTATTCTTTCACAGAATGCAAGACTTGTCGAAGTCCTTCTTTTTCTGGAGAATGAGCCTCTTGATGTTCAGAGGATATGCAAGATGACTTCATTGACAGATGATGAAGCATTGTCAGCCTTGAAGGAACTCAGCGAGCATTATTTCAGTTCATTTCATGGAATGGAGCTCGTCTGCTCCGATGATGAATGGCAATTCTCTCCTTGCAGGGATCTTCATGAAAGTCTCAGGAAAGCCTATGGAAAGAAGGTTGACAAAAGACTGTCCAAGGCTGCCAAGGAGACCTTGTCGATTGTTGCATACAGTCAGCCAATAACCAGAAGAGAGATTGACAATATCAGAGGAGTCGTGTCAGATACAATAGTCCGACTCCTTAGAGAAAGAGATTATATAAAAGTCCTTGGAAGAAAAGATGTCCCTGGCCATCCGTGCCTTTATGGAACAACCAGGAAGTTCCTATTTGAATTTGGGCTTGTAAGCATCAGCGACCTTCCAAAGATGGCTGAAATTGATAAACAGAGGTTTGAAGATAATGAAACTTGATTATCCAATACGATTGCAGAGTTTTCTTGCAAAAAGTGGGTTTGGTTCGCGCAGAAGCTGCGAGGAACTGATTGTGCAGGGTAGAGTAAAAGTGAATGGAAAAGTCTGTTCAGTTCTTGGTTCCAGAGTAGAGGAAGATGACGCAGTATATGTGGATGGTGTCATTGCAGAGCCTTCCGACAGATTCTACTACTATGCCCTTCACAAGCCGGTGGGTTATGTCTGTTCCAATTATGATCCCAATGAAGACAGGTTCGCTGTAGACCTCATTGATGTGCCTCAGAACAACCTTCTTTTCCATATTGGTCGTCTGGACAAGGATTCGAGCGGACTGATTCTATACACGAATGATGGTGAACTGGCCAACAAGGTAATGCATCCTTCACATCAGGTGGAGAAGGAGTACATGGTTCAGACTGATGTTCCTATCCAGCGAAAGGACTTGGATCAGGCTCTCAAGGGAAATGTCCCGCCTTATACGATAAAGAGCTATGAACTGATCACCAAGAGATGGGTGAAGATCATTCTCACTGAAGGGAAGAACAGGGAAGTCCGAAATCTGCTGGGAATCCTTGGTTACAACGTCATAAAGCTGGTGAGAACCAGAATTGGCGGTGTGGAGCTTGGAAAAATGCCTGTAGGAAGATACCGACCTCTTACAAAGTCGGAAATAACTTCTTTGAGCGAATAGATGTGCCTTTAGGAGGTTTTCAATGATTGTAGCAATTGATGGACCAGTAGGTGTAGGAAAGAGTTCCATAGCCAGGGAAATTGCAAGACAGGCCAGACTGTATTACCTGAACTCCGGAAACTTCTACCGGGCAATTACGCTGAAGCATCTTTTGTCCAAGGGGGATTTCTCTAATCGTGATGAATGTCTCAGCACTGCCAGAAATGCCAGAATTGACATTGTCGATGGTGTTTTTAAACTTGATGGGCATGCTGTTTCTGAATCCGAGCTTCACAACAGTGACATTGACATGAATGCTTCCCAAATATCCTCAATCCCTGAAGTGAGGCAAATTGTCAATGAAAGGATGAAGGAAATATCCAAGGGATTGGACATCATCGCTGAAGGACGTGACATCTCGACGGTTGTGTTTCCTGATGCCGATTTCAAGTTCTATCTTGATGCAGAACCTGAGATCCGGGCAAGAAGGCGTTTCCAGCAGAAACTTGATAATCAGACTTACGAGGAGGTGCTCTCTGCATTAAAGCAAAGAGACCTCAATGATATGAACAAATCGGTTGGAGCGCTAAAGATTGCCCCAAATGCAATCATTATCGATACTTCATACTTGACCATCAAAGAAGTTTGTGAGAAAGTGTTAAATGCCCTAAAACGGCAATAATAATATTGTATAGGATCAGGAGAAAGAAAGTGGCTGAAGAGAAAACAAACGATCAGATTGAAGATCAAAAGGCAAGTGCAATGCAGAGCTTGCTGCAGGAGGAGTATCTAAAGTCTCTTGATGGAATCGAAGACGGTCAGCTCGTTACCGGTACTGTAGTTCAGGTCAATAACGAGTACGTGTTTGTGGATGTCGGGTACAAATCAGAAGGGAAAATCTCCACTGGAGAATTTTCAGAACCCCCAGAACTTGGTGATAAGGTTTCAGTCCTTATTGTAAACAAGGAAGGCAAGGGTGGTCAGCTTATCATTTCCAAGAAAATGGCAGATGGCAAGAAGAAGACTGACGAGCTCAAGGAAGCTGCCGAGAACAGGACTCCTGTCGATGGCAAATTCGTCAAGGTGATCAAAGGTGGATATGAAGTCGACCTTGGAAGTGATTACTTTGGGTTCTGTCCTCTTTCAAAGGCTGATGTGAACCGTGTTGAGGATCCTGAGACACTGATTGGTATCAAGGATAAGTTCATCATTGAGAAGTTCCACACAAACAACAAACTCAAGAGCGTTGTTTCCAGAAGAGATTATCTGGAAGAGCAGATAAAGAAGAACAAGGATGAATTCTTCTCGAAGGTACAGATTGGTGATATCGTCGAGGGAACAGTCAAGTCCTTCACAAGCTTTGGTGCATTCATTGACCTTGGCGGTTTCGACGGACTTCTTCATCTCAATGACATGAGCTGGGGACACGTGACCAAGCCAAAGGATTTCGTCAAGAGAGGACAGGTCGTGAGACTTAGACTCATCAACATCGATCCTGAGACAAAGAAGATCAACTTATCACTGAAGCACATGACCGAAGACCCATGGACAACATTTGCTGGTAAGTTCAATGTTGGTGATGTGGTCAAGGCTCCAATCACAAAGATCACAAATTTCGGTGTTTTCATTGAGATTGAACCTGGTATTGAGGGTCTTGCTCATATTTCTGAGCTTTCATGGACCAAGAGAGTCAACAATCCTAAGGAACTTTTCAATATCGGAGATGTAGTTGAAGCAAAGGTTCTTGGATATGACTTGGACAAGAAGAGAGTATCTCTTGGAATCAAGCAGCTCCAGGAAAACCCATGGGATACGATTACAGATCGTTACCTAGTTGGAATGAATCTTTCCAAGCCGGTTGTAAAAGTGACCAACAGTGGTGCCTTCATTAACCTTGAGGAAGGAATTGACGGATTCCTCCATATTGATGACATTTCATGGACCAAGAAGGTCAAGAACATGGCATCCTTCTGCAAGGAAGGGGATATCATCGATGTTCAGGTCGTCAAGGTAGAGTCAGATACAAGAAGAATCAGACTTGGTGTCAAGCAGCTTGAAGGAAATCCTTGGCAGACACTTCGACATGATTATCCGAAGTTCTCCATCATTTCAGGAACTGTTTCGAATGTCACCGATTTCGGCGTGTTCGTGAAGGTCATCGGAGAAATTGAAGGACTTATCAACAAGTTCAATCTTGTTGGTCCTGATGAGACATATTCCGATGAAGTTCTGAAGAAGTACCATGTCGGTGATCCAATCACTGCTGTCGTGCTTGAAGTCAATCCTTTTCAACAGAAGCTTTCACTTTCCGTCAAGGAAATGATCAAGCGCTCAGAGCAGGCTGAAGTTGCCAAGTACATGGAGAACAGTGGTGATGACGGTGATACCGCCACCATTGGTGAACTGCTTGCAATGAAGAACGAGGACAAATAGGAATGGCTAAAGAACCGAAGTTTCGAAAAATTGAAAAAGAAGAGAAGACTACCAAGGCTGCAAAGGTTGTTGGTAAGATCAGTGAATTCTTCATCCAGAATCGCAAGATTCTGGTGATTGTTGGAATTGCATTGATTGTAGGGCTTATTGTTCTTTCAACTTTTTTGATTATCAATGATAAGAATCAGGATAAGCTTCAGGTTGCTGTTGAATCCCTTCAGAAGCAGGAGGAAGCTCTTGTAGCCGGTGAGATTTCCGATGAGGAATTTCAAGCGTTGGTCGATGATCTTTCTGCCATCGTGAAAAAGGGCAAGAATAGCTATGCTGGTGTAAAAGCCAGCTATATCCTTGGTCTGGCTTATCAGAAGGCTGAAAACAATGACAAGGCTTATGAAATGTACATGAGTGTTGTTCAGAAGAATTTTAAGAGCTACCTTGCTCCTTTGGCATTGTTCAATGCAGCAGTTGCAAAGGACGACATGGGTGACCAGCAGGAAGCACTCAAGCTTTATGAACGCATTCCTTTGGAATATGGTTATGATGCCGGTGTTGCTCCAAAGGCTCTTTTCAACTCAGCAAGGATACACCTTGCCAATGGCGATACAGAGCTTGCAAAGTCCACATTCCAACAGATCATTGACCAGTATTCAGGTACTGGAATAAGTTCTGAATATGTAGCACTTTCACAGAATGCAATTCTGACACTTTAGTCAGTCAGGTAGTTGACATGAATAAGAGCCGTGGGAAATTGATTTTACTATCATTCCTTGCGGCTCTTTTCTTATGCTCCTGTGGAATTCCCAGTTACTTCTATACAACAGATTCATATTATGGAATAAATAAGACCGAATCATATTTCTATCTGAACAGTCGCAGTGATACAGATGGTGATTTGAATCTTGTAACTGATGGACCTGGAATGCTTGTTTTCTATTATATTGATAACAAAGAGTCCTCAGTAAATCTTGATAGTCAGTTCAAGACCGTTTTTCAGGGAACAAATGGAATAGGGATAACTCCTGGATATATTTCCAAAGGAGAACCGATCATCAGCTATACCACAGATGAAAAGCAATTCAATGTCTGTGCATTTACAAAGGATTCAGGCACTGTTCAGAAACCAAAGGATTTTGCTTATAATCTGGACTATAGACAAGCAGATGGAAATATCAAGTATTGGTATTCCTTGGATTTCAATTCAACAGACAAGACAATGGAAATGATCTTGAGTCCAGACAATGTGATTGATTCCTCGGTAGATGAAAAAATCATTATTCTCAAGCGTTTTGATGGCAAGAGCTTTCTAATCAGTCAGCAGGATATACGAAATTCTAAAGATGAAGATTATTCAATGATTTCCAAGGACAATGATTTCTATTATGTCCATGTATTCATAAGTCTTGCTTTTCAAGAGGGGAATTTCAGCAACAAGTTCTGGACAGATCCTTTTGAATGCGGTTCTTATCGAGTAGACTTGATTTAGTTAAAATGCACATAATGAATCTTCTGTCAACCAGAAGTGATTTACATCTATTTTTGATGGAAAATTTAAATTAAAGTATTTCCTTTTTTTTATTTTTGTTTATATTAGACATTGATGGGAGGACATGAAAATGTCAGCTGATTCAAATAAGAATGAAAACGAAGTAAAAAGCACTTCCCAGGAGTTTACACCTCACAAGGTCACCAAAAAAGATCGAGAAAGGCAGCAGGAACTTCTTCGAGAAGAGAAAGCCAAGGATCTCAAGAAGGATCACCACAAGAAACACGGTAACAACTGATTTCTTGCAGTCGAGTAATTTCTCAGCGAGTCCTGGATTTTCAGAACTCGCTTTTTTTTATTTCATCCCAGATTTCATTCATGCGTTCAATGTTTTCAATAGTCATTTCTATTCCAAGCTTCTGACATTCAGCCACAAGCCTTGTGAATCTGTACTTGATTTTCCTTGTACTTCTATGAAGAGCGTTATCTGGATGAATTTTATAGAAGCGTGCTAGATTGACAACTGAAAAAAGAAGATCTCCTATTTCCATTTCCCGATCTTCTGCTGTAGCCGCGGATTTGACTTCCTGCAGTTCCTCAAGTATCTTGGCATAAAGGCCATCGCTGTCTTCCCAGTCAAACCCAACTTTCTCAAGTCTCTTCTGTACTTGGTATGCTTGTTCGAGGTTCGGTGATGAACTTGGAATATTGGAAAAAAGATTGGATTGATCATTGACCTTTCTTCCTTCGACTTGTGTCTTCACATCGACCCAAATCTTGTTCACATCGATTTCATCAGCAGCTTCATAATCATTTGTGAATACATGAGGATGTCGTCTTACAAGTTTTTCGCATATCGAGTTTATTGAACTGACTGGGGTGAAATCTCCATTCTGACGGTGAATCTCAAATATAAGAAGAAGGTTCATCAATACGTCACCGATTTCTTCTGATTCTTCTGCCTTGTCCGAATCTTCCAGTGCATCCAAATATTCGTACAATTCGCCCATAAGACTTTGCAATGCCGACTTGGGTGTCTGCTTCTGGTCCCAAGGACATCCGTCAGGACTTCTAAGCATCTGAATAATATGAAATAATTCACCTATAGCTGAATCAAAATCCTCTTTTGGTTCAAATTGATATTCAATCATCTTGGTTTCCTCTTCAATCAGTATAAGGCGTCGGATTATGAATTGAATCAATATTGACGGTCAATCTAGTTATGTTGGACTTGCCAGTGACTTCAAATTTACTGATTTCTGGGAAAACAGTCTTGAGAAGGTTCTTTTCGCCCTCGATTATTACAAGGAATTGATCGTCATTTATTTTTCTGACTTTAATCTGGGCATCACTGTCTCCGAATTGCTCCAAGGCCTGGGATATCCTGGAATCGGTGATATCAGAGAAAAGGAAAACTGAATTCTCAATTCTGGATGCAAGTGAATATTTCTTTGTATTGATTCCAATCGGATCAGATACATGACAGTTCTTCACTTCAATTCCTTCACACACCTGCGAATTGAACCTATTGATGATCTCATCGGTGGACAAATCTGCAATATTCATCTCCACCATCGCTAGTTCATTGTCACCACTTATACCAATGGCCAAGGGATTTAGAAACTCCAGTCTGGGCTTGGGATTGAATCCCATGGTGAATTCGATAGGAAGCTTGGAGCGTTGGAAAGCCTGCTCAAAAGCTCTCATTGTGTTTATATGGGACAAAAAAACTGCCTTTTTGGTCTTTGAATACTGCAGGATGACCTGACGGACATCCTTCTCAGTTGGTGGTGCTTCTGCTTGTCTTGCTAAAATTGAGTTAGCAAACTCCTCATCAAGGTCTTCCTGTTCGATAATCCTATTGACTTTGGAACATACTCCACACTTGTGATCACAAGAAAGAGTGCACCTGTTTGTGAGAATGCTTTTTCTTGCATTTTCATATTCCTTGGCAAGATAAGCAGTAGAAACATTCATGGATACACTGTCCCAAGGCAGTGCCTCACTAGTATCATGATCACAGAATACAAATTTCTCAAGATCGTACTCAGCCAATTCTTCCATTGCATCCTTCCATACCTGCGGATTCAGATGTTCATCCCAGGCATCAAGACGTGCACCTTTCTCATATGCCTTCATTATAAGCTTGGAAGTATCCTTGTTTCCACGGCTGATGATTCCTTCCAGGTATGAGACAAAAGGCTCATGATATGACACCTTGATACCTCTGATAGCTTCCTTCAAATGGTTTTTAATCGATTTGAGGTGTTCCTGTGAATCTTCCATCTTCATCTGGGCAACCCACTGGAATGGCGTATGAGGCTTTGGAATGAATGTTCCTATGTTGATATTCATGCTAATATGAGTCTCATCAAAGATCTTCTTAAGATAGTCAACTATCCCCTGCTCTTCCTCACTTGGATCGATGAAAGGCAATCCTACCATGAAATAGAATTTGGCAAGCTTCCAGCCACGGTGCTTGGCTTCCTTGATTATGGAAATAACTTGTTCGACAGGGACTTCCTTGTTCATTGCATGCTGCCATGCAAGCACAGGGGTCTCAATGGCAAAGGTCAGGCCGCTTTTTCTTACTTCAGAAAGCTGTTGAAGGACATCCAAGGAAAAACTGCTTACCTTCAAAGATGGCAAGGCAAACGAAACTTCCTTCTTGGAATATTCCTTGTTGAGCAAATTAATCAGCACATCGAGTTTTGGGTAATCACCAGAGCTTAGTGATGCCAGCGTGACTTCTCTGTACCCAAAATCATTGACTTCCTGACTTACAAGATCGAATACAGTTTTCAACGATCTTTGCCTGTATGGCTTGTAATACTGTCCTGCATGGCAGAAACGGCAGCCATTTGGGCATCCTCTCATTATTTCAACATTGCCATTGTCCTGGCTGATCTTGAAAGACGGAAGGACAAAATGACTGAAACGCTTGTCGCCGTCGGCAAAGTGATTGTCAATTGCTCTTATCGCCTTGTTCGTCTTGCCTTCATACCAAAGAAATGGAAGCTCCTTCAATTCTTCAATTCTCTTTTCTCTGCTGGAAGCTGTCTTAAGAATCGCAGCTATCTGATCGAATCCGTTTTCTGCTTCACCAATGTAAATGAAATCAAAGAATGGTGAGAACGGGAGTGGATTTGTGACTGCTGGACCACCTGCGATAATTATCGGATCATTTTCACTTCGATTCTGATGAAGCAATGAAATCTGGGACAGATCGATAATCTGAAGAATATTCGTTGAAGCAAGCTCACTTCCAATCGATATTCCGATGAGGTCAAACTGATTCAGAGGAATGTTCTCAGCTATGCTGAATAAAGGAATATTCTTCTCTCTGAGTACTTGCTCGAAGTCAGGAGCGACAGAAAAGGCACGGTCACAGAATACTCCGTCGATTCTGTTCAAAAGATCAAAAATGATCTTCACTGCATTGTTGGCCATGCCAATTTCATAGAGATCGCCGAAGCACATGCAGCAACAAATATCCGAAGGCTGTGGTCTCTTGCGGTTGTAGAAGAACTCAGCACCGACATATCGAGCAGGGTTCTCTACAAGAAGCAGCGAGCTTTTCAGCTCGCTGATTTCGAATGAAGAATTTCCTTTCAAAGAAGTCTCCTTAAAAAAAACAGAGGTTCGCCGTAAGCCGAGTTCTGTTTATGTAATCATCTATCTAGACCTGATGTCACCATCAGGTTCCAGCAGTCTACCCGCAGGTATGAAGCGGACCACTTACCTGCTTTTTGACCTTGCTCCAAGTGAGGTTTTCAATGCGCACCCTGTTGCCAAGTATGCCGGTGAGCTCTTACCTCGCCTTTTCACCCTTACTGCAATGCAGCGGTATACTTTCTGTTGCACTCTCTGTAGCCTTACGACTCCCGGGTGTTACCCGGCACTTTGTCCTATGGAGCTCGGACTTTCCTCTGATGCTTTCGCACCAGCGATTACTTGTCGAACCTCTGATAAATACTTTTAGAAATCTGAGAATTCATCATCATTGATAAAGTCTTTGAGGTTTTCAGATGGCTCTGCATCGTCCTCAACATCCTTAGTCTCAAATGTGAATGACGCTTCCTCGCCTTCCACTTCCTCATAGAATAGCACACGGCTGCAGTATGGGCAGAAATGCACGTCATTTTCCTTTCTAACTTCATTTACAAACTGAAGAGGAAGTGTCATGTTGCAACCTTCACAGACTGTTCCATGAATTGGTACTATTCCGAGGTTGTTCTTTTTCCTGATGATTCTTTCAAACTTGAAGAGCATTGACTCTGGAATTCCATCAGAAAGTTCATTCACTTCCTTTGTAACTGAGTCCAGCTCACTCTGAAGCTGTGAAATGATGACTTCCAGCTTTTCGCCTTCCTCGGCAACTTCTGAAGACTGATTCTTCTGAATTTCTTCCTGGATGGAAATCTTCTCTCTCAGATCTTCAAAGTTCTTCTGCTTTGCAATCAAGGCATTGCGAGTCTTCTGTTCCTCGTTCTTGGCAGTTTCAATATCCTTGGATACTGTTTCGTATTCTCTGGAAAGAACAATGGTCTCAACTGACTTCTCAAGGTCCTCCCTGTTCTTTTCCGCTGCAAGCTTATCATTTTCCAACTGCTGGATTTCAACTTTCAAGGCACTCTCTCTGCTGCAGAGATCAAGATAGTTTTTGTTTGTCTTATCGAGCAAGTCCTTCTTCACATCGAGATCCTTAGGAACATCCTTGATCTTATCTTCAATCTCGTACTTCTTGGCAATAATGCCCTGCAACTTCTGTAGTTTAACAAATGTATCTTTCATAATATCTCCCATCAAAGATAATCTTTTACAATTTTACTTCTCTTCGGATGTCTGAGCCTTCGAAGAGCCTTTGCCTCAATCTGTCTGATTCTTTCTCTGGTGACTTCGAAATACAGACCTACTTCCTCAAGAGTCAGTGAATAGCCGTCTTCAAGTCCGAATCTCATCTTGAGAACTTCCTGTTCCCTCTTAGGAAGAGTTTCAAGGACTTCCTTGAGCTGCTCCTGAAGAAGTGTATAAGCTGTCTGCTGGGCAGGATTCTCTGCGTCCTTGTCCTCGATGAAATCAGCGAGAAGAGAATCTTCCTCTTCTCCGACAGGTGTCTCCAGAGAAATAGGTTCTCTGGCAACATTCTTGACTGTCTTCACCTTGGCCTCTGACCATCCGAGCTTTTCAGCGATTTCCTCATCGTTAGGTTCGCGTCCAAGACTCTGCATCAGCATCCTGCTTTCACGTACGACCTTGTTTATCTGTTCGATCATATGCACAGGAACTCTGATAGTCCTTGCCTGATCGCTTATGCTTCTTGTTATGGCCTGTCTGATCCACCATGTTGCGTAAGTTGAGAACTTGTATCCCTTGCGGTACTCGAACTTCTCAACAGCCTTGATGAGTCCGATATTCCCTTCCTGAATCAGATCGAAGAAATGCAATCCCCTATTGGTATACTTTTTTGCAATGGAAACGACAAGTCTGAGGTTGGCCTGAATCAAGCGGTCCTTTGCTGACTTGAGCATAGACCGGCCATTCTTGATTTCATTAGCCTGCTTGAGAATTTCATCTGAGGAATCCTCGAACTCCTGCTCAATCTTTCTCATCTCTCGGACATTGTTCTGATACTTCGAGATATTTTCCTTGATTGCATCGGAGGAAAGCCTCAGTTCCTCTTCAACAGCTTCCTTTCTTCCCGAAGTGAAGAGGTCTCTAGAAACTCTGCGAACTTCCTTTTCGGTCTTGACACCAAGGATCGATTCCAATTGTGCCTTGTCAGCCTTGAGACGGATTATATTGGTCTCTGCATTGAGAAACAGGTCAGTTATATAGTTAATCTCTTCTGGCTGCAAGTCAATCTGAGAGATCTTCTTGAGCAAGGCATTCTTTTTCTTCTTCAATGCATCATTTGAGAAGATATCCTCACCAGTGGCAATTATCTGCTGCTTCATAGCTACAAAGCTCTTGAGGTTGGATTGAATATCCTTCAAAGGCTCCTTGTAATGCTGAATGTAACGTTTCTGTTCAGTGATGACTTCCTTCAGGTCCTTGGCATTGGCAAATTCTTCGGTTTCATCATGCTTTTGGTTGAGTTTCTTCAGAATCTCATCAAAGGACATTATCATGATCCCTGATTTCTTGACAACATTCTTGATGATGTCAGCACCTTTTTCCATCTTCATGGACAGTTCAACTTCCTGCTCAGCAGAAAGAAGGCTTTCCTTTCCGATTTCTCTCAGATACAGCCTGATTGGATCGTCAATACCGGCATCACCCTTGTCTGTGCCAAGAATGGTGCCTCTTGAAGGTCTTCGTTCCTGTTCATCCTCGATTTCTGCATTTATGTTAATGCTGGCATGGGAATCTTCGTCCATATCAGAAAAGAAAGCTCTGCTGCTGAAACTTTGCTTATCATCAAATTCGGATTCATCTTCTTCCTCATCCTCTTCCTCATCTTCTTCTTTGTCGTCAGTTGAGTCATCGACAGGTTCTTCCTCAGTATCCTCGACAACGACATCTTCGTCTGGTTCAACCAGATCAAGTTCAGGATCCTCGACAGCGTCATCGAAGGGAATGATGTCATCTTCTTCACTGACATCATCAAGCAGATCCACATCTTGATCATCGAGCTCTACTGAAATACCAGCCTCTTCTGTTCTGGCAAGTTCTTCAGGATTGGGCTCATCCTCCAAGAGATCTTCATCCTCGATGAGTATCTTCTTCTTTATGAGATCTGCCTCGATCTTTTCCTGGTCATTTTCCAAGTCAATCTTCTTATCAAGCAAAAAATCATGAAATTCCGAAACAGTAATCGGTGTGACATCATCCAAGGCTGTAATGATGCCCTTTAATTTTTCCTGATATGCTTTATCTTCCATTAAATATCCTCGTCGGTACCTTGTACCATTTTTAATTCCTGAATCTTTCTATCCAAATCCTGAATCTGGGAAAGCAGTTCCACAGCACTTTCCTTTTCAGAATTCGTCTCCTGAGCATTCAGCTTAAGTACACTCAGGATGTTAGCTCGTTTCTCTTCCAAATCCCTAAGTCTCGCCATCCTGATTGACTCGGCAATAAGCCGTGGGGCATCCTTGTCATTGTAGATATTCATGCAGAATGAATTCCTTACTGTCTCACGTAGAACAGGATCTTCAATCATCTGTAGGAAAAGGTCATTTGAGGACAAACCCAATCGATCTGCATCTTCCAACAATGCGTAGATTCTCCTTGCATCTTCATTTTTCAACAATTCTATCTTCAATGATCTCTTGAACTTCCCGAACAAATCACGTCTGTTGACAAGCATGAGGACCAGGCTGATATCAAAATCGTTAATGATTGAATTCATTCTTGGAGAGGTTTCTTGATTTTCATTATCTCTCTTCCTTAAAGTCATTTTCGATTGTTCTGACTGAAAATCCTCAATAATCTGCTTTTCTGAAACATTAAGTGTTTCAGCGAGCTTACGAATATATCCTTGCTTTTCTATTTCGGAAGCAGTAGCTTCCAGAAAGGGTTCCACCTCCTTGAAAACCAAAAACTTAGCTTTAGGCTGGCGTATATCATAACGTTTTAATGCAGATTGTACAAGATAATCAAAGCCATTTGAAAGAATTGCACAAGATTTCTTCAAAGCCTCCGGACCTTCCTTCTGAAGTACATCCGAAGGATCCTTTTCTGTCCCCAGATTAATCACTGAACTGTTCACGCCACCCTGCTGACAAAGAATTATTGACTTTCTTGCAGCGTTCTGTCCTGCATCGTCAGAATCAAAAAGAAGGGTGACAGATTCGCAGTAACGGGCAAGAAGTCTTATCTGGTCGCTTGTCAAGGCTGTTCCAAGTGGTGCAACAGTGTTCTGCATGCCGGAAAGCTGCATTGATATGACATCGAAGTTTCCTTCGCAGATGATCGCTTCTTTCTTTTTCTTGACTTCCGGCAACGCTTCATACAGGCCAAAGAGTAAATCTCTTTTACGATATATCTCAGTCTCAGGTGTGTTAATGTATTTCGCCCTGCTCTTTCCGGTAAGGTCTCTTCCACCAAACCCGACACACTTGCCCTGCCATGTTCTTATTGGGAACATGATACGATCTGAAAAAAGAGGCCAGCGAGGATTGGCTGCTGAAAAAAGGCCACTCTGTGCCAGGAAGCTGTCAGAATAATTCTTCTTCTTCAAAAAATCATAAAGCCATCTGGAATTTGCAGGAGCGTAGCCCAGAAGGAACTGCTCCTGGTACTCCTTGGTGATCTTTCGCTGGTCAAGGTAATCCCTGGCATGCTGTGCTTCAGGATTGTTCAAAAGAAGATAGTGAAAAGTATTGGCCAGCTTGTCATATAGCTCACCAAGGTTCTGCTCAAAGCTTCTTTTCTTCTTCTCATTATCTGTCTCTTCCCTGACCTGGACACCAACTTTATGTGCTAGATACTCAACGGATTCAAAGAATGAAAGATGTTCCATTTCCATAATGAAATCAAACATCGAGCCACTTTTATTGCATCCAAAGCAATGAAAGAAGCCCTTGTCCTCGACTACCGAAAATGAAGGCGTCTTCTCCTGATGAAAAGGACAAAGACCCCAGGATCTGTCTCCTTTTTTTGTCAGAGTGACATATTCAGAAACTACATCACTTATGGTAATCCGTTTCTTTATCTCGTTTATTACGTTCTCTGAGATTTTCGCCATCTTTTCCAATATACCGAAATAATTAGCTTTAGTCCACATGAACACTGCCGAAGCTGCAAA
The DNA here is from genome assembly GCA_012728215.1 of Spirochaetales bacterium. Classification (GTDB taxonomy): domain Bacteria; phylum Spirochaetota; class Spirochaetia; order Sphaerochaetales; family Sphaerochaetaceae; genus JAAYFO01. The sequence goes on from JAAYFO010000130.1 coordinate 19,848, forward strand.
TGCAGTGAACTTAGATAAAAAAAGGTCTTGAAACAAGACCTTTTTAGTGGAGAGAGAAGGATTCGGACCTTCGAAAGCTGAGCTAACAGATTTACAGTCTGCCCCCTTTGACCACTCGGGAACCTCTCCGTAAGACATAGATATTGATAGTCTATTTTCATCTTATTGTCAATTGGTTTTCAAAAAAAAAGAAAATGAATCTAAATGAAAGAAAACAAACAAGCGTTGTTGACAACAATCGTGAAATAAGGTAAAAATACCGTTGTACGCCACCTTAGCTCAGCTGGCCAGAGCACGTGATTTGTAATCTCGGGGTCGTCCGTTCGAATCGGACAGGTGGCTTTTTCAGGGGAAATTCAATTCCCCTTTTTTTATTTCGGACAGAATTTTTTGAATGTAGCCAAAAGAATGGGATGGCTCTCTCTGTTGACTTAGATTGTTCAACGTCAGATGAGTTCCATCCCTTCAAGATGATCTTGCCTTCTTTTTGTTTTACTTTATCTTTCGAGCTTCCATGTAATATCTTTTCTCTTGAGCTTCGCCCATTGAGAACGTCTTTCGAGGAAGAGCCCCATCGTTGATTATTGTGTCGAAGAAAGTATTCTTGGAAACTTCTGGAAGGAATACACCTACGTTGCCTTTTTCTCTTCCAATCTTTTCTGTGACTTTAATGCCATGAATATAGTCAACCTTTATGTCCTGAGATGCCAGGTCATCGATGACAAACTGCAATGTTCCGGCAGAAATCGCTGATTTAGGTTCGGTGACTTTGACAATGATGTATTCTTTATCATCACAAAGGCCGAAGCGTTGACCATCGCCTGAATTGATTGAGTTGATCAAGCAATCCAAGTCTTTGCATTTCTCGATTTCATATGAAGCACAGAATTTTGAGACAGAAAGAATTATCTTATGAATCTCCGTATTGAAAAGGACTCTGTGGATAGCCTCGAATTCCAGGCCTTCATCAAAAATGTTCTCAAGTTCAACAAGGCAGAAACGTGCAGGAGAAGTCTTTCGCTCTTCCTCGCTAAGATTCTTCTTCACATCCTCCCAGCAGCTTTTTGCAGTTGCAAAGCTGTGATTTCCATCACCCATTGCAAACAGAAGCTTGTTTGCAGGGTCAAGTTCCGAATAGAGTTCCTCAAAACCCTTAGTCACCATTTCCAAATCTTGATCCTTGTTGATGGCCCAGGCACTGATATCTCCACCATTCTTCATCAATTCAGTGCTGTACACGGGCTCAAGCCTTTCGGTATCAGAAGCAAGCTTCTCGATTATTCTTCTGCGGCTGTCATTGATGAGAACCAGAATATGAGGAAGTTCCAACGGGGCATCCTTGCGAATCGCCTTTCTAGGTGGAATACGGCTCATTATTGTTCCTTCAGTGGCTCTGATAAGACTCTTTGAATCCTTATCCCAGCTGTAGCATTCCAGATCAAGAGCAACAATCAGCCCCCACCTTGGCTTCTTTCCATTGCAGTCTCTCTTCACCAGGAAGAAGGAATCCCTGTATTCCTGGAATATCCCATTCTCCACATATTCGGTCATCATTCTATTGATCGACTCAATTCTTTTCTCAGGATTGGGATCCTCAAGGTAACATTCTGGGAAGATCAGATTCAAGCACGATGGAGATTCTCCTACATAATCTCTCACATCTTCCCAATATGACTTTTCAGAAGTGAACTGATCACATGCGACAACTGCCCATTTCTTCAGATCGAATTCTTTCTTCGGGATAAGGATTGTCGGTAGTTCAATTCCTACTGAATTAAGTCTTTCCTTGATACTTGTCATTTAAACACCTCTTTTTCATTTCTTTCATGATCTTGTATTAAATATTCTAAAGCCAAACCATGTTATTAGCAAGCAGAATTCCTTATTGCGTACGCTTGACGATTTCATTCAAATTCTTGTATAGGCTATGGCAATCTGCTATCATATGCACATGCTTAAAGGCAGAAGAATCTTGGAATTTTTCAAATTGGTGACTCTACTTTCATTGGTCCTTCTCATTGGCTTGATTGCCATGTGGGCTTTTGGTTCATATGTGACATTCAATGACGGCTTTCAGGCATTCATAGAAAGGACTATACAGGATTTTCTTTGGGGCAATGCAATTCTGAACGGTCTGATGCTTCTTGCCGCTGTGATTCTTTCCTATTTGGATGGAAGGTTTCTATGGGGAATCATCATCCAGTCGATACTCCAATTCGTATTGGTTTTTGTTCTTGGCATTGTTCATGATTTTATCGAACGTCTGATAACACAGGGAATCTTCATAAGCTAGGAGTAGACAATGCAGGCAATCAGAGGTGCAATCACAGTGGATTCAAATGATTCCAAGGAAATAGCTGCTAATACAACAGAACTGTTCGGTGAGATATGCCGAATCAACAAGCTTGAAGAATGCGAATTGGTATCGCTAATCATTTCTCTGACTCCAGACCTTACAAAATACAATCCAGCGACAGCCCTGAGAGATAACGGCATGCTGATTTCCACTCCTCTATTCTGTGTGCAGGAGCCATTTGTCGAAGGAATGCTTCCATTGTGCATAAGAATCCTTGTTCTTACAAATCAGAAGCTAAAAGAACCTGTACACGTATATCTGAAGAAGGCAAGATCACTAAGGCCTGACCTGGTTGGCAAATAGCTTAGAAACATCAAATGCACCCTGCCTCAACAGCTTGTAGGGATAGCAGGTTGCATCGATAAGAGTGGAAGGAACCAATCCTTGAGATTCTGTTCCTTTCACAAGAAAGTCAACAGAACATTCGAAACGCTGGCGAATTTCAGAAAAATTCAGCAACGTAGGTTCTCCTGAAGTATTCACTGATGTGGAATACAGAGGAGATCCTATTGTCGTCAGAAGCTTCTGAAGGAAAGGATCGTCTGGCACTCTCATTGCAGTAGGAATTCCTGACTTGTTATTCAGAATCACAGTCAAAGGTGCAGGCCATATGGATTCAATGTCCGCAGGAATCCCATCCCTTGCAATCTCTCTGACCTGGTCCATGGTGCAAATCAGAAGAAAAGGCTTGAAGTCAGGTCTCTTCTTCACGTATCGCAGTGGTTTTTCTCCAATGCCGACCAAGCTGCACAATCCATAAATCGTATCGCATGGAAGGACACCCACTCCACCGCCAAGGATGACATTGCTTATCTTCTTGATTGTCTCTGGATTATTCTTATTCAATACCATTGCGTTTATCAACCCTTTTCCTTGAGTTTGTCCTATGGAACAGGACGTAGATTAAAACTGATGCAGCTGAAAAGATAAATGACACTATGGATATCGCAAAACGGGACAAGTACCATGGAGATTTACTGATCGAGCTTATTGTACCATCATGATACAATTTTTTTTCTTCAAATGCCAGCGTATCCTGTGTAAAAAAGAATACTTCTTCATTCTCCAAAGTATAACCTAGCTGAAATGCATGATCTTTTAAAAAATCAATTGAATAAATATTATTTCGTTGATTCAGAAGATTCTGCTCTTCCATTTCCAGTTTTTCCAAAGTGATTCCATTAGCCTTAAGCTTGGCTTCAAGCTGCTTTTTGTAGACAAGACCATGTTCTCCTAACAATCCGGACAAAAGAAAAAATGAACAAAAGAATAAGATAATAAAAAGGATTGAACATTTTCTTGTCATAGCTATAATTTTTCTATATAATCCTTAAGTAGATTGATATTGAAAATTGTACTGGTTTAACTTCTTAAAGTAAAGCAGGAGTGAAAATATGGAAGATAAAAAAAGGATAAGCAGTTGGGGAACAGTCTTTTCGGCAGTTTTTCTGGCAATGCTGATTCTTGGGCTTTGTGTTTTTTCACTATTTTTCTGGGTCGTTCCTTATTTCAAGATCAATTCTGCACAGATTTTCAATTTCTGCATTCTCATTCTTCCATTTGTGATAGGAATCATCATGGTTCTGATTGGAGTTTCCCTTAGAATCAGAAAACAAAGGGAATTCGATGAAGCCCTGATGGATAGAATTTCTGCTGGAAACCTTTTTGCAATGCCGGACGAAGAACCCTCCGCCAATAAAGCATCAGGCAAAGCCAAGCTTACTCCTGCTGAAGAAGAAGAAAAAGCCGCTTTTGATTCCGTTTCTCCTCAGGTATTCAACGATGCACAGGAAGAAGATGACGAGCATCACCCACTTGCTGACCTTCGCCTAACGGATTCATTGGAAGATTTGGACAATCAGCTTTCCAAGCAGCTTGAAAGCATAATTGCCAAAGATGGAACAGCAGAAGCAGAACCAATCAATCCAGTTTCCGATGACATCTCTGACATACTGGATCAGCTTGACCATGAAGAGAATGACTCGAATCAATTGCATCCGGATGAAACTCCGCTAGTAGCAGAAAAACCTTCAGAAAATGCTCTGGCTTTAGAAGATGCAGCTTCTGCTGAAAGTGCCGGACCAGAACAAGCAGTTGCAGCGGAAGCTGAATCAATTCCAGATGATTCTGTGGACACCAGTCAGGATGTAGTCGATACATTGCCTTCAATGATGGATTCATTTGAAGCAGATCAGCCTTCCTCTGTCAATGAAGAAGCCGAACCTGATTATCAGTCGATTCTCGATGACAACGACCCTGTGATCAGGGATATAGATTCTGTTATTCTTTCTGATAATGATTCATTCCAGGCAACCGATGATGTTGAACCTGTAGATGACAAAGACTATATGAGCTGCCTTGAGGATGAATTGGATTCTGCTGAAAGAATCGGGTATGAAATCAGCTTTGCAGTAATCTATGACGCTGATTCGAATGAAGTCGAGCCAATGCTTGCTGGACATGGACAGTCATTCAGCATTTCTGACGGAAACCTATTCCTGATCATTCCATTCTTCAACTCCGAAGAAGCAGAGTCTATTCTCAAGAATACAGGACATAATTACAAGCTCTCTTCCAGAAATGGCCGAACAATCGGCAGTCAGGCAGTCACCCGTGAATTGGGAATAGCCTGAAGCTAATCCTTCAGTGGAATATCAAAGGACATCCGGTCCTTGCAGAGAATCGTTCTTGGGAATATCTCGCAAGCTTCTTCCTTGAGAATCTTCAATTCACGGTCTGAATACCTGGGGCTGTAATGAATCAATCCTAGTTTTTCCACATTCCCCTTCAATCCGATCATTGCAGCCTGAGAACTCAGCATATGCTTTTTTTCTCGAGCATCCATCAGAAGATCATTGGCAAACATTCCTTCGCATAGCAACAGGTCAGAATTCTGAACACTCTCACTGATGTAGTCCAGATACATGGTATCGGTTATGTATGAGAACTTCCTTCCCTGCCTGGGATTACCCATCACCTGAGATGGAACCACCACTGTGCCATCTTCTAGAGTGACTGAATTGCCATTCTGAAGTTGTCCCCAGAGTTTTCCCATCGGCACACCTAGACTTTTGGCCTTATCTGGGAAGAATTCACCTTTTCTGTCCTTTTCCTTGAATACAAAGCCAAAACATGGCTTTGTATGGAGCAAAGGCAATGCTTCTACAGTATAGTCCTCCGTCTCAAGGAAGACACCAGATGAGATGGTTTTAATGATTATTGGATAATTGATGTACATATCGAGAATTCGACGGTTCTCTTCGATATATTCCTGCAATCTTGGTGGTCCGTAGATATACAAAGGTTCATCACGATCGACCTGTGCAGAAAGCATAAGCAAACCTGGGAGACCTGTTACATGATCCGCATGCATGTGGGTAATGAATATTCTTGAAATCTTTTTCCAATGAAGATTAAGCATTTTCAAGGAAACCTGTGTTCCTTCACCACAATCAAACAAGAACAGCTCACCATTTCTTCTAAGCATGGCGGATGTAAGAAATCTTCCTGGGATAGGCATCATCCCACTGGTCCCAAGGACAAATACTTCAAAACTCATATCAATGAATATATATGAAACTCAGTTTCTCAACAACAGCAATGGTGATATTTTTCTTTCATTTCGCAAAGATATCAATACTGAGATTGATGAAACGACAATAACAAGCAAGCCCATTGACAAAAGTACAGGCACATCGATTTCCATATTGAAATCAAGAAGATACATGGAGAACCCAGAAAACCCAGAGGAAGCTAAAAGCTTGAGAAGTGGAGAAAGATTGAAAGAAACAAGAAGTCCTATTCCAATACCCAGGACTACTCCGAGAATAATTATGGCTAGGACAGCTAAGAATACAGTGCGTTTTATCTGGATGTCCCTTGCACCAAGCAGTCTCATCGTGCAAATCTCACTGAAATTATCCTGAACAATCTCATGAACCACCGTTCCCGCATAGAAGCATGCAATGAATGCGATGACGATGATGATTATCATTATCATCTGTCTGCTGCTGACAAAATTCATATATATCTGGGTATTCATTTCATTCCAGAGCTTGAAGGACAGAAGGTCTTCGTTTTCGGACATGACCTTTGTGGCTGTCTTCAGGTTTTCCTCAGGAAGGTTTGAATCAGTGAGCATTTCAAGAGTGATGTACTCTTCCTTCAATATTTCACTGAGAAAATCGAAGGAAGCAAAGACCAGGGTATCATCAAGCTGACTGTACCCACTGGAATAGACTCCTCCAAGTTTTACAAGCAAAGGTCTGAATACTGGAGAAAACGAAGCAGACTGAGACTGTTCAGGATTGGAAAGCATGAGCAAGGCAAACTTATCACCTATCTCAAGGTTCATCTTTCTTCTAAGATTCTCACTAATGATGACAAAGTTTCCATCCAGCTTCCAATCAGAAGAAGTAAGCTGAATCTGTGATAGCCTTTCATCATTGAAATAACTGGCATCCACACCTTTTATCAAGGCACTTGCGTTGGATTTCTGAGTATATAGTTCTGCAAAGCCAGATACTGTCCGACTCAAGGCTGGATTGTCCACGACTGCATCTGAATCAGCCTTGAATTGAATGTGCCCTCCGGCAAGACGTATGTACTTTGTCGTAATTCCATCAATCATGCTGTCCACAAAGACCAGGCTTATTACAAGAGGAATCATCACAAGCATGATAAGGACGACATTGCCAATGGTCCTTCGCGATTTTGCAAGCAATTTGAATGACCAGTATCTTTCAAACAGACCCATTATTCATTCCTCTCGCTGAAGCTTCCGATCTGCAAGACGATAACGCACGCTGCATCTCGCACCAAAGGAAGAATTGTGAGTGACCAGAATCAAAGCGGAAGACTCAGAAAGAGAAAGAAGAATATCTTCCACTGCTTCTGCATTAACCTGATCAAGCGAGCCAGTGGGCTCGTCTGCAAAAATCAGTTTTGGTTGATTGATCAGAGAACGGCATATTGCAACCCGTTGCTTCTCTCCTCCCGACAGGTTGCCAATGCGCCTTTTTGCAAGATACTCCAAATGAAATTTCTGAAGTATGTCCAAGGCAAAGTCTCTGGCTTCCTTCTTGCTGCGACCAGCAATCAAAGCGGGAATCATCAGATTTTCCACTGGAAGGAAATCTTCAAGAAGAAAGTTATTCTGAAAAACGAAGCCGATGTTTCGATTTCTAATCATGGAAATCCTGCTGTCCTTCATTTTGCTGACATCGATTTCCTCATCATTGTCAACCCAAAGGACACTGCCAGTGGTAGGTGCTTCCAATCCTGCCGCAATGTGGAGCAAAGTACTCTTTCCCGAAGCACTTTCACCCATTATCGAAACAGAATCACCAAGGTTGACAATCAAGTCTATTGGTTCAAAGAGGCTGAGGATTCCCTCGCCATTTGGGAAATCCTTTGTAACACTGTTCAATCTGAGCACTTCAGTTCTGAGAGTCATTTTTCAATATCTCCATAATATCAATCTTGAAGGCATCCCTTGCGCCTGCAAGTGAAAACAAACAGGTACAGACCATGATCATCAAAGAAAAGAACAAGATTTCATTTGTCTGGATATGTACCGAGAACGGATACGATGCAAGAATAGTGGAATTTCCAGTAATGAACTTCACTACCCCATTTATGAATTTCAATATCGGTGTAAGCTGGCTGGCAACAATCAGTCCCAGACCGATTCCAAGCAGGAGACCGATCAGACTGATTTCCATTGCCTGGACTAGAAACACCATCGATATTCCTCGTCTTGTCATTCCCATTGCCCTCATGGCAGCGGCTTCCTTTCGCTTTGAGGCAATCATCCGACGTGTCGAGCGTTTCAGATAGTAACTGACTATGATGATGATGAACGCAAGAAAGAACACGACCATGTATTTTTCCAGCAGCAATGCAGAGTAAAGAGCCGAATTAGCTTCTTTCCATGTAACAGGTGCAGAGTCAGGATCAGCTTCCTTGATTTGTCTGACAACCTCATTAAGTCTGCTGGAATCAGAAACATAGATTCCAAGCTTGGTTTCGCTGTTTGAGGAAATGTTCCTTAGATTATCAATACTTGTGATTATTGTCGTTTCCGAAAACTCAGCGCTTGAGGAAGAAAAAGTCCTCATTGTTGGAATATTCATCGAGAATGGAATCAATCTGACTGTGTTTCCATTCTTTAGAAAGGTAATCCGCACATCGTATCCAGCAAATGAATCCAACAAGACAGCAAGCCTGTTTCCAAGATAGAATGTATCGTCCAATTCCCCAGGAATTCGAACTGACAAGTAGAAACGTGGATGATCGAGCAGAGCTTTGGAAATACCTCTAAGCTTCACAAAAGAAGTGCTTCCAGTATCAATGTTTCCTGCCATGGCTGGAATATCCAGATATTCAAATGCCAGCTCAACACCATCGAATTTCATGATTTCATCCGGAGTGAGAATCGTATCTGTCAATGTAACATCAAATGACTCAACATCTCTGATTCTTGAAAGCTGAGAGTCCTGAAGTGAATTCATGATTCCAATAATTATAATCAAAGCAGCCATTCCTGCGGCAATTCCAAGAATTATTAGAATGGACAGGCGCCGTTGACGGTGCTGCTTGGAAAAAGCATATCTGTTTGCAGCTTTGAATATCACCAATATGTCACCTTCCTGATCTTTTTTGTGATCTCATCGAATTCAACTATAGCATAAGGTTGGCCGAATTCGTATAGAGTCTGTTTCTTTTCTCCTTCAAGATATTCATTGACGACCTTCAGTTCATCATTTACAAATTCTTCTTCCTTATAAACAGATGTTCCATCATAATAAGATATCTTTGACTTGGAGTTTTCCTTTCTGGTGACAGTTTCAAGAATTCCAGCAGAAGAATAACAATAATCCTCGGTGTAAATCAGCTTTTCGCCCATGGATTCGGTAACATTGATCACCTGACCTTTGGTATTCATCGTCTTCTTTGCAGTGATTCCGCCTGTCGAAGTGCTGGTCAGTATGAGATTCTCATCCTGCCGTTCCGCCTTTGTTGCCTGGTCTTCCAACTCCATGACAAGACCATCATCTATCAGCTGTCCATCTTCAACAAGAAAAGAATCCGAGACCAGTACATCTGATGTTCCTGATAACGTGACTGAGCGAACCATCGACAGTCTTTGATCCTTGCCGGACCTATAGAAGAAATCAGTTGAAATCAGCTCATCATCTTCTTTGTTCACAGTCTGCATGAGAATCCCGTTATTGTCATAGACATTTGAAGAAGTACTGATGCTGTTTCCATCACCAAATGCTTCAAACATCATCAGATCATCTTCAAAGTATGAAGAACGGAATGAACCATCCGATTCAGTTGAAATCAAAAGAAAAGAATCATGGCAATCGAATCTGTCAATCTTCTTGAGCAGCACATCGCCTTGGTAAAGAATGAAACAAGAGATGACACAGCCACTAATATCATATGGAAGATACGAAGGGATTTGTACGCCTGCTGAAGACACTTCCTTAACCATGCAGTCCGAACTGATATCAAGACCTTCAATATTCTGTCCAAGCCGGTTGGCCTTGAAAGCCTTAGAAAAAAGGCAGGCTATTGCAGAGACAAGAATAATTGAAGTCAATAAGAGTCTTTTCATTCAAAAGTCAGCAATGAATCTATGAATTCACCTTTATCAAATGGCTTGATGTCTCTATACCCTTCTCCTGTGCCGACAAATGCTATAGGGACACCTATCTGGGCAAGTGAACCAGCTTTGGACGAACTGTCATATTTAGTAAGTATCAGAGCATCAAGTCCAACAGCATCTTTGAATACCTGAGCTTGACTTATCGTATTCTGCCCAGTAGTAGCGTCAACAACGAGAAGTTTCTTATAGCATTCAGGCTCAACTTTTGACCTGATCACCTTATCTATCTTGACCAATTCCTTGAGCAGGTTCTCTTTGTTGTGCATTCTTCCGGCCGTGTCGCAAAGCACAAGATCTTCTTTCTGTGCCTTGGCACTTGTCAAAGCATCAAAGATCACTGCTCCTGGGTCGCTGCCAGGATTCTGACGGACAAGACGTGCTCCAGTACGTTCAGAATGGATCTGAATCTGATCTATTGCAGCAGCTCTGAAAGTGTCACCGGCCGCAAGAACCACTTTGTTTCCTTGATTCTGATACATCACTGCCAGCTTGCCAATTGTAGTCGTCTTTCCAACACCATTCACACCCATTATCAGAAATGCGTTGAGCTTGCCAGGTATCAAGGAAATCTGTGCAGCTTCAATCTTTGGCTCTATGATGCTCCTTACAATCTCTACAAGTTCTTCCTTTGTCTTTGGCTTCCGATCACGGGCAATTTCCGAGATTTCCATTGTGGCGTGAGAGCCGAAGTCGCCTTCTATCAGAAGATCCTCGAGTTCGTCATAGGATTCTTCATCCAAAGGTTTTCGAAATCTGAAAAGCGATGCAAGCTTTGAACCTAAATTGAATTTCTTCATATAATCCACCTAAAGAGAAATATTTATGCTAGTTCTATAATAATCCATCAAATTGAAGAACAGGTCAACGAGAGATATTGCCAATCCACCTGAAACAGCCAGTCCTGCGGCTTTGAAGCCTGTTTTCTGGCTCTCCATGGATGAAAGAAACACATTTGCGCCAAAAAGAAACAGCGTACTGGCAAAAGACCAATAGAAATCCTTTCTGGCTTTATCATACATGCTCTTGTCTCCGACCCATGAAGGCTTCATGTCAAAATGGTATGAAGAATCATTTCCTGAAGAAAGAAATGAAACAGGTTTGTATCCATCTGCTCTGGCGATGATTGAAAACGGAGCTTCAAGGTCATCAAGAACTAAAGGAGCCTTTCCAAACATCTTTCCATTTGAAAACAGCGAAACATCATCCATCGAACTCGTTATCAGAATCGAAGAACTTTTCATGACTTCAGGCTGGCCCTTCAGATGAAGAATCTGTGAAGGCTCGACAATCAGCTGAAAAGAATCCTCAGACTCATAGATTCCCGGTCTGACGACAGCATATCTTCCATAAAAATCCACTGTCTTGATATTGGAGATTCCTTCATCAAGAACAAGCAGAGAGCAGTCTGCCGGATAAAAGTATGGAACAAGAGAAGCCACCACTTCTGCTTCATCAAAATCCTGTTCAGATTCAAGGCAGATATGCTCATAGACCTTGTCCAGTTTCTGTTCATAGACAAAAACCCTCAACCTCAGAAGATCATTGATCTTTGAGCTGGTGATGAAGATCATCAGGTCATGTCCCTTCGACTTCATGAATGCATCAATATAATCGTTGTC
>JAAYFO010000131.1 GCA_012728215.1 Spirochaetales bacterium
AAGCAGATGGATGAAGTAAGGATAGCGACTGAAAAGGATGTGAGAAGGTGGATTGATGCTTCTTATGGACCTGCTCTTGAGCTAGGCGTTGACCAAAAAAGAGACCTTGGAAGCCGGACGGCAGCTGAAGTTGCAGACAGGGAGCTTGGATGGCATCACAGCATTGCCTTTATCGATACTTTCGCACCAATCAACTGAACGTGCCTTGAGAATTACAAAAAGGAACAGAGATGAGAAAAGATGATTCAAAGTTTGCAGAGAAATATGGAAGTCTCTATGCGGCATATCGTGACAATGACGAGAAGCTTTTGAAGCTGAAGAATCTGGTTGAGCCAAGTGATGAAGCAGTCTGTTGTGATCAGGTATGTCAGGAGCCTGAACGCTTTCGATTCAGAAGGTTCGAGTTCTTTTCAATTGATGAAATTGAGTCAAGTTCAGCTAAAACAGATCAGTTGTGCTTCAATATTTGCCTTGGCCTGAATCATGCACCTCGAAATGCCTTTGAGCTGAGTCAGCCTTATGACAGTGATTCGTCGGTTGTGCAGCTCATCTGTCTGGCAAGCAGAAGTGAAGTTCTAAATATCGGTCCCAAAGGCTATCATGCATTCAAGGACAGCCTTGCAGAAAGTGCCATGGTGGAACTGGAGACTTATCTTGGATGTGAGATTGCTTGTGATGTCGAGGCCTGCCATGTCAGTGATCCCGTCAGATGGTATTTCAATACAGCTGAGCCAAATCAAAGGAATGATGACGAATTCAGGCAGAACTGCATTGTGGAACAAGTGACAGATTTTGGAAATGCAGTGAGATATGTGATAGGACCGGATTTAAATACATCAACAAAAGACTTATTATTATTCCGAGCAGGGCAGTATATAAGTGCAGAAATAATATTTGATGGAAATATCGTTCACAAGCCATATTCGATTTGCTCCAGCCCAGCCGATGTATTGACCGAACATCCGAATTATTCATTGACCATTGAAAGATTCGATGGAGGATTCTCCTCGCAATATGTCACGGAGAATTGGAAAAAGGGAACCAAGGTCACTCTGTCCGCACCGTTGGGAAACTTTTCGTGGAACAGACTGAGTGACAGCCCTAAGGTGATAGCCATAGCAGGTGGGAGCGGAATAACTCCGTTTCTTTCAATGGCTCATGCAATAGCGGATGGAATGGAGGATTTTGAACTGATTATTCTCTATGGCAACCGTAACTGGAATTCAATTCTTTTTATGGACGAGCTTGAAGAAATCATGACCAGAACACCAAAGGTCCGCGTTGTTCATGTCTTGAGTGATGAAGTGAGAGAGGGCTGTGAGCATGGCTTGATTGATGCAGCACTCATTGACAAATACCGTGAAGGAAAGGACTGTACAATCCTGCCTTGCGGAATTCGTTCGATGTACAATTTCCTTGATACTCAGATTCCTCTGCTTGGCTTGAAGCAAGGTAGGTACAGATTGGATCTGTATGGAGAATATGGTGATCCGACTGCTGATACCGGTTTTCCTTCTGAGGAAATTGGAAAAACCTATGATTTGACTGTGATTTCCAATGATGGTGAAATTACTATAAGCTGTCCGGCCACTTCATCGTTGCTCTGTGCAATGGAAAAAGCAACGATTCAAGCCCCGGCACATTGCAGAAGCGGGCAGTGCGGTTGGTGCCGTTCAAAGCTTGTAAGTGGGAAGGTATTCATTCCCAGAAAAAGTGACGGAAGACTTTCTTCGGACTTGGAAGACAATCTGATTCACCCTTGCAGCTCCTATCCGCTTTCAAATGTGGTGATAAAGCTGCCACAGCACAGGATAGTTCAGTGATCTGATTTAAGCCCTGCACCACACATCGGCAGAAGGCAATCAGTCACATCAGGATTGTCTTGCTTGAACTGCAGATATGCGGCATAAGTCGCTGCTGTGGTATGTTCGCAA
>JAAYFO010000132.1 GCA_012728215.1 Spirochaetales bacterium
AGAATCAGAATATGCAGAAAATATACTATTATGGATAAAAAATCAAGTCTTTTAGAATATTTATTCATAAAAGAGCTTTTTGATGAATAGAAAGTGAATAATGCATGGATAGCATGCATTATTCTATGATTAGATGGTCATGGTTATTTTGAAGAGAAGACGGATTCCAGGTTCTCTGAAGCAAGTTGTACAAGAAGTTCACTCTTGTTCTGATAATTCGATTTGTAATTCAGATCATCAGGCTTGATTGGTCCCCTTGAATTCTTCTCATTGTTGCCAATGTAGTTGCAAAGCAGAACGAAGGTGCTTTTTGGATCTGATGAGGCTTCGTAGCAATCGATGCGTTCCTTGAGCAATGGATCGAATTCGATTCCCATTTCAGCTGAAAGGTCATGAATGCCTGATATCTGGTCGTGGTGATAAGGATTCTTGCCTGTGTACCAGATAGCGAAACAGGTTACTTCAATAAAGACCGGTCGGAAAAGTTTCAGCAATCTTTCAGGTACGGTTTCTCCAAGATAGAAATCCATCGCACCGCGTGAAGCCAAAGCTTGGGTGATTTCAGTTGCGATTTCAGAGATGAAGTTCGAAGCCTTCTTGATGTTGTCCATTGGATACTCCCTTCCATGCTATTTGAGATGATACTCAAACCAGTTCGTCATTTCATTCAGTCGTCTGATCCTATGAAGAGGTTTCCCACTTCGTGACAGTTCGTGTGTCTCCCCATGGAATAGACACATGCGTGCTTCCACACCATGAATCTTCAAGGCCGTGAACATCTGCAGACCTTCTGCCATCCAGCATCTATAGTCATTGTCTGAATGAATGAAGAGTGTAGGAGTCTTGACCTTGTCTGCATATTTCAACGGAGAGTGGAACCAAAGTCTGTCAACATCATTCCATGCAGTTGCACCGCCATTCTGATCTTCGGAAAAATAATATCCGATATCAGTTGTGTTCGCCATGGATATCCAGTTGGATATGGATCTCTGAGATGCGGCTGCCTTGAAACGGTCAGTATGCCCGATGATCCAGTTGGTCATGAATCCACCATAACTGCCACCGGTGACACCCATTCTAGAAGAGTCAATCTGAGGGAAGGCATTTATCGCTGCATCGGTGAAAGCCATCAAGTCATCGTAGTCGATCGTGCCATACTTGCCACGGATGTCGCCGAATTCGTTTCCACGTCCATCACCACCACGAGGATTGCAGAATATTACAAAATACCCCTTGGCTGCCCAGACCTGCATTTCATGAAAGAAAATATCACCATATGCACATTTTGGGCCACCATGAATATCTAGAATGCAAGGATAGGTTGAAGAGGGGTTGAATCCGATTGGTTTCATTACGAACCCGTCGATCATCGTGCCGTCATTTGTAAGATTCAGTCTTTCGACGGTGGCAATGGCATGGCTGGAGTAATATGGTTCATTGATATGGGTGCTTTGAGTTATCTTGCCTGTCATTACATCAAGATGGTAGAGCTCCTGAAGCTTTCCTGGTTCTTGAGAACAGAATATGATGTCATTGCCATGTATGTCAAAGAAATCCACTGAACGGGAGTCTGAAATCAGATCCGTCGAACTAAATTGGCTGTCAAGTCTTCGAATTGTGGTTCTTGATCCCACAAGGACGTTGTAGAAGAGATTGCCATCCTCAACAATAAGATTCTCTCCTCCACCAAGAGTACAGTCTCCAATGACGTTTGAGGAAGGAGAAGTGTCTTCATCCAGAACCTTCTTCATTTGGCCATCTGTCAGTTCATAGAAGCAGGGGTTTCCATTCAACCCGTATTTCCCCATCAGATCCACAGCCAACGTAATGAGCTTGCCATTGATTCTCTCAAAGAAATAAAAATCATACCTTTCATCGCTAATCAGTGTTTCTGTCTTTCGGGTCTTTATTTCATATCTGCCAAGGGAGCTTGTGAGCTTTCTTTTGCCATTTGCAAATGAAGAAGTGGAGAATAGGATTCCGTCTCCGTCAATCTTGAATGATCCGATGTCAGATGACGGAAGCGAGGGAATCTGAGTGATCAGACCTGTTTCCATATCCATGATTCCAATGCAGTTCCTGCATCCGTTGGTGAACCCTCTTCCGTTGAACCAATAGGGGATTTCATCAATCACCTCATAGTCCTTTTCTTCCTTAGCTTTTTTCAAGGCCTCGGCTTTCTGGTTGCTGTCAAGGCCTTCCAGGTTTGGTTTCCTTGGGTCCAGGCCATAAGTGACGCAAGCATGTCTTTCGTCAATCTTCTCAAGCTCGTTGATGGACTTCTCTATCCGAAGTGCTTCAAAAGCTTCCCCTCCATCAATGTGGATTTTCTGAAGTACGGTAAGTTCCTTATCCTCATCCGTTACAGATTTGAAATCCTTTTCATTCCTGATTTCAGGGAAGATTATGGTACGGTCATCCCACCAGACAGGCTTTCCCGCTTTTTGGGAAGAAGTGAGCTGTCTGACTTCATTGGTAACTGTGTCGAGAACGTACAGGTCTCTGCAATACTTGTTGCTATCCTTGTCACATCTGGAAACTGCAAATACAGCATGCTGTCCATCAGGTGAATATTTCAGGTTTGATATGAACTTGAAATCCAGAAGGTCTTCAATCTTGATTGGTTCCTTGTTTTCCATTTTTCAGCTCCTTGAAAGTCAGTTATTCTTCCATTCGTCAATCATCACTTCAGCTGAGCGGTTCATTTCCGACATGAAGGCACTTGTGTGCTTCTTGAAATAGAAGCGGTCAGCTATGCTTCCTGTGTTTCCATCTGGAAGGCCAGATATTTCCCTCAAATCATTCTCTTGTTGTGCATAAGCGTACTTCAGTTGCTCAAGATGTGGTTCTTTATAGCTATTCTCCATGAATATCGCATCCACAGGGCATCGTTTGGTTTTCTTGCCGGTTCTTTTCTCTGACTTCGGATACCCAAGGATGAGCATTGCCGCTACCATTGCATGTGGCTTGAGATCGAGCAGTTGCTTCATCTGCTCATGATTCTCAATCACATCACCGATGTAGCAGGAACCCAGTCCCAGAGATTCTGCGGCAATCACCGCATTCTGAGCTGCGATTATGGCATCCTGAAGTGCCAGATGCATGTCTCCAAGTCCCAGGCGTCTCGAAGCTATGCCTCTTTCCTTGCCTTTTTCGACCGAACCGCCTTCTATGTAGAAGTTGTCCCACTTGCAGCAATCAGCAAGGAATACCCAGACGATTGGGGCTGTGGCAATCATGTCCTGATGATCGCAAAGCTCTGCGAGTTTGGCTTTCTTGCCTGTGTCAGTGACTTCGATGATCGAGTAGAACATCTGATTTCCTGCCGTAGGTGCTCTGAGAGTGGCTTCCTTCAAGGTGTCTAGAATTTCTTCTTCAACAGGCTTTTCGGAAAAAGCTCTCAGACTTCTTCGATTTTCGATAAGCTGCAATGTCTGATTCATGATATAAATGATATCAACAAATACTGATGAGGTCTATGATTTATTTAAAAAGTTCAGCATGCACTCAGTTGGCCGGGTTGTACTGAGATCTGACTTTATCGACAAATGACAGAAACTTCTTTTTGTAGGAATCAGGTCCGATAATCTTTGCAGAAGTCCCGCATTGGAGGATTCTAAGACAGAGCTCAAATGAGTTCTCTATGTTCATCGTGCAGATGTACGTTCCATCTTCCTGTGTTTCAAGGTACGGTTTTGTATGGAAGAGTGTGCCGAAGGAATTGAGTGCCGACTTCTCCGTGATTTTCAGTGTCAATGGAATCATGTCGGGATATGAGAGTTCTTCGGCTTCAGCTTTCTTCTTGAAGGCTTTCAGGTTATCAGGGATGGTGTATGTCTCATTGAGAATCTCTGCTGAGATGATGGATGATATCTCAAGGGTTGCTATATCCGTGGTATGCCTGAGACGACCAGTGACGCTTATCGGGTTGCGTCCATCATCACTCTCCATGAAACCGATGAAGTAAGGAGCGAATTCTGTTTCTTCATCCTCGCCACCCTCATTATGGATCACTTTTAC
>JAAYFO010000133.1 GCA_012728215.1 Spirochaetales bacterium
CTGAGCTTCAGATCTGAAATGAGTTTTCCATTATCCCTGAGCACAAGCACCAAGTCTGTGCTGTTGGCATACCTTATCGGGGCAGTATCCAGGTCGCCATCAAGTGGAGACACAATCCGGACTCCAAGTTCATAGTGCGGGCCGAAGGACTCCGTATCAACATACTTTGTGTAGCTATAGGATGACCTGGCATTCATGCTCTTGAGTTTTGGTACGTTCTGCAGAATCTTCGAAAAAACCAATCTCTGAAGTTCATCACGGATGCTGGCAGCCGTGACATCCTCACGCTTCACCTCTTCTTCCACATCCTTTTCTTCATTGGTAAGGAACTCGTACTCTGTTCCCTTTCTCTGGATGTAAGTCTGGGATTCCAGCAGGTTCAACGCATCCTGCGTTCTTCGCTTAATTACTTCAGGATCATCATTGAAGCTTTCCAAGAGCAGAATAGAGAGGTTGTGAACTGTGGATTTGAAATCATTAGGGATGTACTTCACAAGCAGCATCGTCTTGAGAACCCTTATTGCAAACTCGTCAATATGGTTGTTCACGGCCAGGAAGATTGACTGCTTGAAGTTTTCCATTAGAATATTGGAAATCCCTTCATAGAAAGCATCAAATGGGACAAGACTAGTTCCAACAGCAATATCTCTCTTTGCAAGCTCGACAGCCACTTGATGAAAAACGTCAAGCATGCTTCTTGACCCAATGGATGTGTACTCTCCAGGAAATGCATGATGCATTGAAAGTGCCTTAAATGCAACAGAGAAGAGATCAAATTGATATGTCACGAACGGATAGCTGATGCAGAACTCATCTTCATTGTCATAAACTCTGAATGACTTCGGACCATCCACAAACTGGAAAAGAGTGTTGAAGTTAGCTTTCTGGGCATTGTATACGGCTTTCGTGATGGCCAGACCATTCTCGTTCTTCACAAGAAGTCTCTTCTGAATCACTTCATTGACATTCACATTAGTCAGCTTGAGCTTCACGTAGAACCGTCCCATGATCTTCGATACATCATCAGGGATTATGTTTGACCCGAATCCGGCGACGAACTTGTCAAGTTCATCCTGGCTTGTGACGAATACCCATGCATGGTTATGAGTTGCATCAGAGAGTGCTGTGGCGACTTCCTGAAGCTCCACCATGAAACGGGATTCCTTGACAACGAACTGCCCCGCTTCATCGACGAAGAAGTTCAGCCTGAAGTCAGGCCCCTTTTTCTTGATGTATGATGCGACTCTGGCAGCAAACTCTTCGATGCTTGTTTTCACGTTGTAGCTGCTGAGGAGGTTCGGATCCTCTGGCTGGTCGGTTACTGATGCGAAGGCTGCGATGATGTATTTCCGGATGAGGTTCTTGCTCTTGCGCGCTTCATGCCAATCCTTGCCACCGGACAGCTCCTTGAACTTCTCCACGAATTTTTCAAGAAGTCCCGCTTCATCAAGCTCTCGCTCCATCTCAGCAACAACGGGATCCGTATCAAAGTAATTGCAATGCCGGTTGAACTGACGAACGAAGATCGGAAGGATCGAATCCGCCTTCCCGACCTTGTCCACCTGATTCACTTGAATGATATTGAACAGAATGCTCTCCGAAGGAATGGAACATGCCTTGCGCATGCTTCCCTGCAGCATGGCGCTGCAAGATGGGTTGTTCTCGAAAAAAGTAAGACACTTCTTGCCATTGATCTCCTTGTTTTCAAGAAGATTTGAAAGAATCTTCAGAAGGTGAGACTTTCCGGAACCGAAGAAACCGGAGATCCAGGCGCCATTGCATGATGGATTCACTTGGTTATAGTAATCAAACAGATCGGTAAGACAGCCATCGATCTCGCTTGTGACAACATACTCGGCAAACTCTGTTTCCAGATGATCATTGCTCCC
The DNA here is from genome assembly GCA_012728215.1 of Spirochaetales bacterium. Lineage (GTDB taxonomy): Bacteria > Spirochaetota > Spirochaetia > Sphaerochaetales > Sphaerochaetaceae > JAAYFO01. Next base: position 1,890 of record JAAYFO010000133.1, read on the forward strand.
CGCTGAAATAACAGGCTGAATCGCCCTGTCAATCTTTCTCTCGAATATTTCCCTCAACGAAATAGCCATATCAGTTCACCTCCGTGAAAATGTTGAATGCTCTGTAATAGTTGACTGGCTTCAATCTGCCGAACAGCCTGAAACATGAATTGCCTGTCTCTTTGTCATAAGATCCAGGATAGAAAACCACTATCGGCTTCCGCGTCCTCATGTACACTGGAAGAGACTCCAGAAGCGAATGCATGCGTATGAATGGGTAAGCCTCGCCAAGGCCACTGAAGAAGACCATCTTCGCTCCGCTGCCGTCAATCAAATCAGCGATGTGCGGTGCGAATACGGAGTTGATGTCCAGGATGTTGGAGAAGTCCTCGAATAAGTCATCCTTGGACAAATCGTCAGCCTGAAGATAGTCATCAAGCGTTCCGCTGCCGTTGCTCTGCAGTATGCTTATCTCTTCATCATACATGTTGATGTTGATTGTCCGGATGCCTTTCAGAATGAGCTTTTCTTTCAAGTTCTGTGCCATCCGATTGTATTCCGCTTGTTTCTCTGCTGGGTATGGCAGGATATAATTCGGAATTTCGGCTCCGGCGAATGCCATCGAGATGAATGCATCGGAAGAAATGAGCTTCTCGATCTCATCCTGCACCTGTGCCGTATTATTGATGTCTGCGTTGATCATCAGATAGCCTCCTGATATGGAAAGAAGCACTGTTCTTCAAAAGTCATATGCGCAAGCGTCCTGCGAGAGAGAGCTGCTGTCCGAAGCTCATTGGCCTTGGAGATGTAGCCAGCTTCACGGAGATTGCAGAACACCACGCTCTGGAGCTTGGAACGGGTATTTCTTCCGATGTCATTCAGCTCAGGCATCTCATCGCTTTTCACTCTGAAGAACTCCCAGAGATCCTCAGTCCCAAGATGAAAATCCTTGGTCACGTATTTCTCATGGATGACCTGATGTGCAAACATGCCCA
>JAAYFO010000134.1 GCA_012728215.1 Spirochaetales bacterium
CTGTCGAGGTAGCTGACGACATTGCTTTCTGTAATTCTGACCGGTTTCTTGAAGTTCTGAGTGTCAAACGACTGCAGTGCTATCTTTCTGAATATCCTGTTCAGGGCCTTCTCAAGATTTCTCACTCCTGGCTCTCTTGCCCAGCCTTCTGCAATGTAGCTGAGCATTTCGTCCGAGATCTTGACATCTGAAGCCTTGAGCCCGTTTGCCTTTCGTGTCTTGGGCACCAGATAGTTCTTTGCTATCTCAAGCTTTTCCATGCTGGTGTATCCTGACAGCTCAATGACTTCCATTCGGTCAAGGAGAGGTTTGGGTATGAGACTCTTGTCATTTGCCGTGACAATGAACAGCACTTGGGATACGTCGAACGGGACATCAAGATAGTGATCCCTGAACGAGACGTTCTGCTCCGGATCCAGAACCTCAAGAAGTGCCGCCGCAGGATTTCCCTGGTTGCTTTCGGTCTGCAGCTTGTCTATTTCATCAATCAGGAACACTGGATCCTTTGTCTTGGTTATCTTAAGTCCCTGAATGATCTTGCCTGGAAGCGCTCCCAGATAGGTCCTTCGGTGTCCTTTTATTTCCGCTTCATCACGGACTCCTCCGACAGAGAATCTGAAGCATTTCTTGTGCAGTGCACGTGCTATCGAAAGCCCTATGGAGGTCTTTCCTACTCCGGGAGGCCCCTCAAGGCAGATGATCGAACCCTTTGTGTCATTCTTGAGCTTTCGGACGGCGATGAATTCCAATATTCGTTCCTTTACGTCCTTGAGTCCATAATGATCCTTGTCCAGTATCTCCTTGGCTTTCTCTATCGTAATGTTCTCATGCTTTGGTTCTTCCCAAGGCAGTGAAAGAACTGTCTCAATATAGGAAAGAACCATTCCGTATTCATGAGCCATGGGATCCATCTGCTGGAGCTTGTCTAATTCGCTGTCTATAGCTTCCTTCGCCTCAGCATTGAGGGGTGCTTCCTTCGCTCTTTTCTTTAGTCTGCTGAGCTTGTCCATTCTCGAAGAGCCCTTCATTGCAACGGAACCGATGTCACCATCAAAAGGCGTTCCGTTCAGTTCAGCCTGGATAAGCTTCATCTCCTCTGTAAGGAAGAACTCACGCTGACGCTTGTCAACGGTTCTCTTGACCTTGTTCTCAATATCGTATTGAAGCTTGATCAGCGTCTTTTCCTTGTGAAGGAATGACATGACTTTCTCAACCCTGTCCTGAACATCTATGGTTTCGAGGATTGATTGCTGTTCTTCTGCAGTTATATCAAGATTGTTGGCGATGTAGTCGGCTAGTCTGCCAGGATTGTCTATGTTGGCTATATTGACCTTCACCTCATCCGAGAAGACAGGCGAGATGGCGGAAATCGTCTTGATCTCCTTGTTCAGCAATCTAGTGTATGCAGTGAGATGGGTAGTTGGAATTGATGGCTGGAGCTCCTCCTCGAAGAAATCCACGCTGGCAATGAACTGGTTTCTGGTGGAGAAGAATCTTCTGACCTGAAATCTTCGGATTATTGTCAGAAAAAGGCTCACGCCTCCGTTAGGAAGATTTATCTTCTTCAATATCCTGGCATAGACTCCGATCTTGTAGAAACTCTTCTCATCACTCTGCGCTTCCGGTCCGATCATGTCGGAGAACATCCGCAGCAATTCCTTCGCTTCTGCAATATTGCTGTCGTCAACGCATTCACCGGAAAATGAAGCCTTGTTCATGAGTTCCTGCATTTCATCATAGCTCTTGTCTCCGAACTTTCTGAAGAATTCATCCATGTGGTTCTCCTGTTCGGGGGTTATCTCGAAATTGCCTGCTGATGGAGTTGGAAGTTCCTCCTTGAGAAGAATCAGTCCGATTTCTCCCCGAGGTTCTGCCGCCTTCACTATTTCCATATCTCTTTCGTTAGTCACAGTGAGAGGTGACAGCACTCCGGGAAACAGCACTCCGTTTCTCAAAGGAAGTATATATAGGTTCTTTGGCAACTTTTCTGCATTTCTGTTCACTGCTGAATCAATTTTGTCAATTTGATTTGACATAGGTGTATTCTGTTCTTTTGTTTCTTCCATTTTCTTTCCTCAAGTTTCGTTTCAGGTAGTCAAGACAAATCTACTTCTTATTCTTCCAAAAGTGAAGTGAGATTCAATTGTTTGTCCATAATGGCATGGGCGATGATTCTGGCACCTTGGACGTTCATGTGTATTCCATCCACTGTTATGCCTAGGCCTCGTTTCTCTGACATGGCTGTCGCATTCTCTTCCGAGTCGCCTATCAATGCCCTGTCTTGCATCAGTTCATCCAATGAACCGCCGAGAAACGAGCTGTTTCCCTTGCAGTACTGGAGCAATGGAGTGTGAAGATCGATCCATCGATCTTCTCCAATCTGATTCTTCAATGCCGTATTCCATTCTCTTGCAAGACGGTTGAACAGACTGTCGGGATTCTCACTTATGACTGTGACCGAGCAGACAAATATCTTGGCCTTGCTTCCAAGTTTCTCAAGCACGGCGGTGAATTTGCCGGCTTGTTCAAGAACAGGATTCAGGATTCCCTCGAAGCCCTCCTTCTCAAGGAAATTGACAACGTGATTCTGCACTGAGTTTCTCAATCCCCAATCCTGTATGTCTTCGAAAGTGACGTTCTTTCCTTCAGGCTTTCGAGGAGGCAGGCATCCCCAGTTCCTGCATATGTCAAGAATGTCGTTTCCTCCGCCTTCCACAACCACGGTGGCATCTGGATTCCTTTGAACGTAAGCCGAAGCCCTGTGCAATATCTGCAGACTATCCTGTCCATCAATACCACGGAAAGAGAAATCTCCTTCCATATATCTTCTATAGCTGATCCCAAATCTGTTTCCTGTCAGGCTGTCGCCGAATATCGTCACCATAAGATAGACAATAATGCAAAAACATCTTTTTCTCAACTGGGTTGTCCAAAAGCTGAGTGGTCATGGACCAAAAAAGAAAAAA
>JAAYFO010000135.1 GCA_012728215.1 Spirochaetales bacterium
CCTATATGACGGCTTTGCTTCTCTTTGTACATCGCCTTGTCAGCTCGCCTTACAAGCTGCTGAATATCATCTGAATTGAAAAAATCTCCGCAGGCACAGCCAATGCTGGTCTTCAGGTGGAATTTTGTGTTGGCAAAACCATCGATGATCTGTTGTCTGATGGACTGGATGTCCGAATCCGAGCAGTTTCTGGCAATGACTATGAACTCATCCCCGCCGTATCGGCACACTAATAACTTCATCATTGTCTGTTTCCTGATTTCCTTGAGTACCTCCGACGCCTTGATCAATGCCTGATCACCGGCTTCGTGCCCAAAATGGTCATTGATTTCCTTAAATTGATCCAGATCCAGGACAAGGATGCAAAGACGCATTGGAGAACTGGAATTGCCCAAGGATTCAATGAAGTTGGAAAGAGATCGGCGATTGTCCAGGCCTGTAAGGGCATCAGTAAGAACCATCCTGCGATTGTTGAGGGTTGAGACAAGGAAGAGAGAAATCGTGATTCCAACCTGCGTTACGGTCAGCCCGTAGAACAAAAGCTGAAGAACGCCTGTTATTACTGGAGCGATGAAAAAGAACAGCATCGGCATCAGCTCGCTTCGCTTCTGCTTGTTCTTCTCTCTGACCAAGGTTACAATCACCTTGGTCGCTGCGACAAACAGATAGAACCAGGTAATGATCCAGTGGAACAGAAGGCCTGAACCTCTGGAATAGAGTCCACCGGAATCTATTGAAAAGAGAAATCCAGTGAACGGATTAAGAATTGCAACGACGGTTATGGCAATGAGAGGTATTGACCATGCCCAATGAGCGCTTTTTGTTTTGCCAAGGATCGAGTTTTGACGAATGTTGACATATCTCAACCAGAGAAAACTTATAGCGTCAGCGAAATATCAAATACTATATTGCTTATTTCCTGAAGAACATGGATGAATGGCTTCTGTTGTCCACGAAGCACCCCGGCAACCATGTCTGAGATACAAAGGATTGTTGAAACAGTAATTATGTGGCTGTATGAAATTATGCTGGAAGAAGTTCTGTTGCCACGGATGGAATACTGTGTCTTGAGGATGGACAGTATTGCAAGACAGATCAGATTAGTCTCAATGTAATATGTCATGCTTGCCGTGCCCATTCGGTCTCCCGTTGATTAATATGAATAATACCATAATGATTTCATTATAACAACACGGCAGAAGTAGGTATGGGAAACAAAAGGGTTTTATGAAAAGATTTCCAGATAGTATCGCACTTTCAATTTACATATTTGAAAATAACATATAATATCTCAAACATGAATGACGATATATTAGTTCTTTCAGATGTCTGCAAGAGCTATGATGGTGTTTCTGTTCTTAAGCATCTCTTTCTCAAGGTGAAAGAAGGGGAATTCCTGACTTTGCTTGGAGCTTCGGGCTGTGGAAAGACAACCACATTGCGGATAATTGCCGGGCTTGATTCTCCTGATAGCGGAAACGTAGTTCTGGAAGGAAATGATGTATGCGATCTCGAACCGAACCAGCGTGATGTCAACACCGTTTTTCAAAGCTATGCATTGTTTCCTCATATGGATGTGGAGAAGAACATCGGCTACCCTCTGAAGCTGAAGAGAGTGCCTCGTTTGGAGATAGCGGAGCGAGTGAATGAAATCCTGAAGTTGGTGCAGCTGGAAGGCTTCAATCATAGACGAGTACCGAATCTTTCAGGAGGCCAGAAGCAGCGGGTTGCTCTTGCAAGAGCTCTTGTGAGCAAGCCCAGGATTCTGCTGCTGGATGAGCCTCTTGGCGCCTTGGACCTGAAGCTCAGAAGAATGATGCAGATTGAGCTTAAAAGACTCCAGAAACTGCTTGGCCTGACATTCATATACATAACCCATGATCAGGAAGAAGCTTTGAACATGAGTGATAGAATTGCAGTCATGAATAATGGCGTGATTGAACAGATTGACGCATCAGATGTGATTTATAATAAACCCAGAACATCATATGTCGCTTCGTTTGTTGGCAATGCAAATATCATCAAAGGTCTGGTTGCATCGGTTGAGAATGATGCGGCTGTAGTCAAATTCTGTGAGCAGACCTTTCTTTTCAGCAAGCCGGGGCTGAAAGCAGGGGAGGAACTTCATTTTGCATTGAGAACTGAGCATGTCATTCTGAATGCTCCGGATTCTAAATTTCATGCGACCGTAGTGGAAAAATCATTCCGAGGAAGCATGCTTCGGATTGTTCTCAAGACTCAGTGCAATCAGGAAATTGTTTCGACAAACTTTGGAGTGGATTCCAAGCTCAAGGAAGGGGACAAGGTTCTTTTTTCCTGGAAGGACGAGAATATTGTCCTTGTGGACCATGAATAAGAGGCTGAACATGGGAAGACATATGATTGCCGGTGACTTGAATGACGATGGGACAGTACCGAAACGCAGGAAAACCAGTCCTTATATTGCCGCTTTGATTCCGCTTTACTTGGTGATGATCCTGCTTGTAATTGGTCCGCTAGTCTATACGGTAATGCTCAGTTTTGCGACAAACGTTGGAAATGGGGGATTCTCGTGGAAGCTGACTGTTGAGAATTATAGACGTATGATAGACCCTGTATACCGGGTGACGTTTCTGAAATCAATCCAGCTTGCCTTCCTCTCAACCCTTTTGATCAGTTTGATTGGTTATCCATTTGGATATTGGATGAGCAGGCTTTCCAAAAAATGGAAGAAGATCATGATTCTTCTTGTCGTCATACCTTTCGGAGTCAACAGTCTGATCAGGTATTATGGAATCATCATTCTTCTCCAGTCCAAGGGGGTCTTGAACTGGCTTCTTCTGAAGCTTCATCTGATTGAGGAACCAATTAAGTTTCTCTACAATTATTCCACTGTCCTGGCAGGAATGGTCTATGGTCTTTTGCCGTTCATGATCCTATCCGTCTATTCCAGTGCCGAGAAAATTGATTGGACATTAGTTGAGGCTTCCCGGGACCTCGGAGCTACGAAGACTGAGGCATTCTTTTCAATAATATTCCCATTGACTATTCCAGGGTTGTTTTCTGGTGTGATTCTATCATTTGTGCCTTCAATGGGGTTGTTCTTCGTGTCTGAAATACTTGGAGGAAATAAGATTGTTCTGGTTGGATCTCTGATACAGGATCAGATGACTCGCGGTGGCAACTGGCCTTTTGCCGCTGCTATTGCAGTGCTTCTGACCATCGTGACTTCAGTGCTTCTTATAGCTTCGGCAAGAATTTCGCAGTTGCAAGGCGAGACCAGGAAAGGAAACAATCTGATATGAAGAGAAAATCCAAGTTTCCGATCATTTATCTTATCCTCATCACCTTGATCAACTACCTTCCGATTCTGGTAGTCGTCGTTTTCTCCTTCAATTCCTCCAAGCTTTCGACAGTATGGAGCTCATTCTCGTTAAGATGGTATGAAAAGCTGTTTTCAAATCATCGCCTGATGGAATCCTTTTTTAACAGCATCCTTCTAGGTCTTGCCAGCACAGGGCTCAGTGCAGTGATTGGTACTCTTGGTGCCGTCGGATTGGCGAAGACCAATTACCGGACGAACAAGTTGGTTGCATACCTGTCCACTCTTCCTTTGATGATTCCTGAGATAATTCTCGGAATGACCTATCTGGCGTTCTTCTCCATTCTGTCCATTCCATTTGGTTTCTTGACGCTGCTGCTTGCCCATACCGCATTCTGTGTTCCATATGTTCTCATGATGGTTTCCGCAAGACTGGTAGGAATGGACCAGAGCCTGGAAGATGCGGCATTGGATCTCGGTGCAAGCAGGAAACGTGCCTTCTGGGATGTGACCATGCCGATGCTGTCTCCAGCCATCATATCGGGAAGTGTCCTGGCCTTTGCCATGAGCTTCGATGATGTGGTGATTTCGCTGTTTGTCAACAGCCCCTATTTCAATACATTGCCTACGCGTGTCTATACACAGCTGAAAACCGGAGTGACTCCTGATATCAATGCACTCTGCACCTTGATGCTGCTGTTCATGATTATCGTAATGGTGTTTTATTTCATTATCAGCGAAAGAAGGAAAAAAAGATGAAGAAGAAAATGTCGATTGCCTTGGGCATAATGCTTATGGCTGTGTGTCTGTTTGTTTCCTGTTCCAAGAAGGACAAGCAGGAACTGGTGCTTTACACATGGGAGGGAATGTTCCCACAGGAGGTCCTGGATGATTTTGCAAAGGAAACTGGAATCAAAATCATCTATTCAACTTTCGATACCAATGAGACGATGCTGGAGAAGCTGTCTCAAGCGGACGGAGGCACATATGATCTTATCATAGGAGACGATTATATTGTCGATGCCGCAATACGGAAGGGCTTGGTTCAGAAGCTTGACAAGTCCAGGATTCCTAGCTTCAAGAATATCAACCCGCTGTTCCAGAGCTTTTACTTCGATACAAAAAATGAATACACTGTGCCACATGGCGCTGGAATTCCGGTGATTGTATATGATCCATCTCGTGTGGACTGGGAGATAACTGGGATCAAGGATTTATGGGATGAAAGGCTGAGGGATTCTGTTGCTCTGACAGCAAACTATAGAGTCATTGAAGGCATCACGCTGATGTCGATGGGAAGAAGTCTGAATGAAAATGACCTGGAAGTGTTGAAGGAGGTCGGAAAAAAACTTATCGAGCTGGCTCCTAATGTAAGGCTGATTGATGATTCGACTTCTCATCTTGCTCTGCTCAATGGAGAAGCTTCAGTTGCATTCCTCTATACCTCACAAGCTACTGCGGCTCTGAATGAGAATCCGAATCTGAAGGTTGTATTTCCTGCTGAAGGTCTTGGTGTCGGTGTGATGGATTTCTTCATTCCTGTGAAGGCTCCTCATTCAGATGCTGCTCACAAGTTCATTGAATATATACTGAAACCGGATGTCTCGGCACAGTGCTTTAATTTCCTTGGCTACTATTGCACAACCAAGGCAGCCGATTCGCTGGTTGATCCCATCCTGGTTCCACCATCATTCTTCAATGGTGAGATTATGCAGAACATATCATTGGAAGCAGATGAACAGCAGAACAAGAACTGGGTTGAGTTCAAGGCTGCTTGCAATTGATTTGTATCAGAAGAACAGTCCGAATATCCAGTCCTGAACAGATGATGGAAGAACGTTGAGTAATTTCATTTTCAGGCTGTTGTGCACACATATGACTTTTGGAGGCCGTTTCGAAAGAACGGCCTTCATGTATGCTTTGCCGAAACTTGATGGGGCAGCGGCTTTTGTAAGTTCCATTTGCATCAAATGCTTCATCTTTCCCAACGGTTTTCTGTATCTTTGAGTATTGATGCACAGATTGTCGAACTGTGCTTGAATACCACTTTGCATAGGAGTTTGGAATGCTCCTGGACGGATTTTGGTTACAGAGACACCTGTCTTGCTGATTTCTCTTCTGAGGGAATCGGCGTAGATTTCGACTGCATGCTTTGCAGCTCCATAGTATCCATGAAAAGGGATTCCGCCAATTTTCCCATATTCACTGGATATGATGATGATCCTGCCCTGTGCCTTCTCCAGCAATGGAAAGAAATTTCTGATTGAAAGAAAAAGTGAATTGACATTCAGATCCAGATTCTTCTGCATTGTCCTTGCAGGGAGTTCGATCAGGCTTCCGATGGTGACCTGACCAGCAAAGGAAGTGAACAAATCGAGGGAGTCGGTCTCGTGCTCGATTGTTTTCCTGGCTTTTTCAAGAGAGAGGCAATCAGTGACATCGATTGGAATCCGAATGATTCCAGGCTTCTTTTCGAATGTCTGATATTGGATATCGCAGGCATAGACTTGGTAACCATTGCCTTGTAACTGCTTTAC
>JAAYFO010000014.1 GCA_012728215.1 Spirochaetales bacterium
ATTTCTTCGGGATTGCCCAGAATTGAGGGATTGTCAAGAATATCCGGTCCGAGAAGTACTTCGTAGAAACCGATCTTTTCGGCCAGCCGCTTTGCAACATGGAAGCTGTTTCCTGTTCCACTGAGGCAGATGATGACTTTATCTGACATTGTTACTCCAAATTATTTAATTTGATTTAGGATTCAGGGTGTCAATTATCCTGATCACCTTGGGAACCTCATCGTTATGAAGATTCAAATTTGTCACCAATCTGACTTTTCCTCCGTCGGTGAGACAGAGAATTCCTGCTTCGTTCAGCTGGGCGCAGAGGCTGTCATTCGATAGACCTACGGCATCGAACATTATGATGTTTGTCCTCACGTCATCCAAGTTGATTGCCGCCCATGGCTTCTGGGCAAGCGCAACGGCAATGGCATGTGCATTTGCATGGTCGTCCGCCAGTCTTTCCATGTTGTTTTCCAATGCGTAGATTCCAGCGGCGGCAAGGAATCCAATCTGCCGCATCCCTCCACCGAGCATCTTTCGGACTCTTTTTGCCTGAAAGGCAAACTCATCGTCGTCAGATGCAAGAATGCTTCCTGCCGGTGCTCCCAGTCCCTTGGAAAGACAGAATGTGACATCATCAGCCAAAGCAGTGAATTCCCTTGCTGATACATGCTCTGCCAAAGCGGCATTGAACAATCTTGCGCCATCCATGTGAATCTTCAGCTGATGTTCATCGCAGAAGCTTCTTATTGCCTTGAGTCCTGCCACGGTGTAAGGATAACCTCCGATTGTGTTCTCAACTTCCACCATGGTTGTCGCACTCATGTCGTATACGCCACGCGGCTTTACTTTTCCTTCAAGCAATGATGGAGTGAGAATTCCTCGTGGAGCATCTATTTCGATCGGAACCACTTGAGCTATGGTGGCAATCGAACCGATTTCGTGATGGATGATATGAGCTCCGGAGGCGCAGATCACTTCATTTCCGCGCCCGCAGTTTGCAAATAGACCGATCAGGTTTCCCATTGAGCCGCTGGAAACAAACAGCGCATGCTTCTTTCCTGCCAAGTGCGCTGCAATCTCTTCCAATCTGTTGACTGTCGGATCTTCATGATATACGTCGTCTCCGACTTCTGCCCGATACATCGCCTTTCTCATTCCTTCGCTTGGCAATGTGAATGTGTCGCTTCTAAGTTCAAATGTTTCCTTCATGAAGGCCTCCGTTGATCTGTCCTATGTCCCTGACTCGGACGTGATGGTTGCAAGAGTATCGAAGAAAGTCGGGAATGAGACTGAGACGGAATCTATTCCGACAAGGGTCAGCGGTTCTTCACAGCGAAGACCGGCAATGGCCATGGACATGATGATCCTATGATCGCCCTGACCATCAATCTTCCGGCCTCCTTCGAGCTTCAATCCTCCGTTTCCGGATATCATCAGGCCGTCCGGCAGCTCGGTGACCTTTGCCCCGCACTGAACCAGAAGGGTCTTCATCAATGATATTCTGTCAGTTTCCTTGATTCTTGCCTGTGGAACATTCACCAGATTCACAGGCTCTTTTGCAAAGCAGCCGACCACTGCCAGGATTGGAAGTGTATCAGGCATTGAGTTCAAGTCGAAGGTTCCTCCGTGCAGAATCTTGGGACCTTCGACTGTCACGCTGTCATTGTTCCAGGTTACAATGCAGCCAAGTGCCGAGAGAATTCTCAGTATTCCCTTGTCACCCTGCGGGTCGCTTTGCCTCAATCCCTGGACAGTGACCTGCCCGCCGGTTATCGCCGCTGCGCAGAAGAAGAATGAAGCGCTTGAGAAGTCGCCATCGATCCTCCATTCATGGGGCATGAATGCCTGGCGTCCTGGGATGTCGAAGTGCTGGAGGTCCTGATGCCGTCTGTATTCGATTCCCTGCTGATCGAGGAATTCCATGGTTATCCGGATGTAAGGCTTCTCATAAAGAAGTGGAATGTCCAGGGAAGTCGTATCTTCAGCAAGTGGACATCCAAGAAGAAGCGAGCTTAGGAACTGGCTTGTCTTGCAGATTATCGTACCATGTCCACCTGCCAACGGACCTGTGACAGTGAATGGAGGGAACAGAGTGTTCAGAGGTTCTATTCTTGCACCTAGGTTTTTCAGACAGCCGAGAAGAGCACCGACTGGTCTGGAAAGAAGCTGCTTGTCTCCTGTGAAGGTGCAGGGAAAGCCAAGGCTCGCAGCCATTGACGCCGCCAGATACATGGTGGTTCCTGAATTTCCACAGTCAAGGGTCGCTTCCGTCAAGCCATTTCCGAGATTGTATGAATCAACTGCTATTGACGATGAGTCTGTGGCAACCGTGATTTCCGCACCAAGGGTACGGCATATGCTGATGCATGATTCGGTGTCCTGGGATATCAATGGATTGTGTATGATGCTCCTGCCACGTGCAAATGTAGAAATGAGCAATGCTCTTATTGTCTCGCTTTTCGATGACGGAATCGAAATGGTTCCGATGGCTCCGTATCTGGTGATTGTCTTGTCCATAACCTGAGTATTTTACACTGGTAAATTGGGATTTGCAACAGGCAATGATGCCTGTTTTGCATAGGATGTGTATATTTATCCTGCATTTTATCTTTTTTTTTAAAAAAATCGCGTTTCCAGTGGAAAATAAATCCGACTTTATGTACAATAAACGCCGTGACGGTTTTTTCTGAACTTCATCTGGATGGAATTCTTTTGCCGTTAATACATGATATGAGGTAAGTTATGGCAAAATATGTATTGAAACGCCTGCTGGGAATCATTCCTACTATGCTTATCATCGTCACGTTGAGCTTCTTTATCGTCAGGGTTGCACCTGGCGGTCCTTTCGATGGGGAAAAGAAGTTGCCTGACGTAGTGAAAAAGAACATTGAGGCGAAATACCATATGAATGAGCCTCTGTTGAAGCAGTATGGACGTTACATTCTTGGTGTGATTCAAGGAGACTTGGGACCTTCCTATAAATACAAGGACCATGATGTGAATTTCTTCATTGGAAGCTCACTTCCCAACTCGATGATTCTCGGAGTCATTGCGATTACACTTGCAGTCGTCTTCGGGGTGACGTTTGGAATTCTGGCTTCGGTGAATCAGAATTCATGGGTGGATTACCTGTCGATGGGACTGGCGGTCATAGGGATATCGATTCCTCTGTTTGTCATCTGCCCTGTTCTGCAGCTTGTATTCGCGATGAAGCTTCAATGGCTTCCCACCAGCGGATGGTTCAGGTCAGGTGATCCTTGGACGACGGTGATAATGCCGTCTGTAGCGCTTTCATTCTCATATTTTGCAAATATCGCAAGACTGATGAGATCTTCGATGCTGGAAACGCTGAGAAGCGATTACATCAGAACAGCCAAGGCCAAGGGAATGAAGAGATCGACAATCATATTCAAGCATGCCATGAAGGGAGCTTTGCTTCCGATAGTGAGCTATCTGGGACCGGCATTCGCGGGAATCGTAACTGGATCGGTGGTTGTCGAGCAAGTCTTCAGAGTTCCGGGACTTGGAAAGTTCTTTGTTCAGAGCTCATTCAACAGAGACTACACTCTGATAGTCGGAGTCGTAATTGTATATTCGGTCATTCTCGTCGTGATGAACTTCATCGTCGATGTCATTTATTCGTTCCTCGATCCGAGGATTTCTTATCAGTAGGGGGCAGACTATGAAAAAACTCTTTTCTAAGATTTCGAGCTTCTTTTCTGACAAGGTCAGGATGTCGAGACATGACAAGGCAGAGAAGAAAGGTGCGACGAATGAATTTGACCAGGTAGTGCAAGGCAACAGCCTTACCAAGGATGCCTGGAGAAGACTTCGAAAGAACAAGGCAGCCGTCGTTGGGATGTGCGTTGTGATAATCTATGCCCTTATTTCCCTCTGCGCCGGCATTCTCCCAATTTATTCATATGAGGAGATCATCATCGATCACCAGTATCTGCCGCCATCGCTTACCAGGACAGCAGGTGAACTAATGATGAAGAGACAGCTTTCCGAGCTTTATGCCACAGCATGGAGACAGGGACGACTTGCAATCACTTCAGAAGAAAACGCGATGCTCAGCCAATGGATTGAAAATGACAAGACCAGCAGGGTCTGGGATTGGTGCTATGAGGAAGGACAGAAGCAGCTTGCCGCTGGGACTTTCTCTTTCAATGCTTCAGAGCAGAAGAAAGTGGATAAGCTGGAGGAAAGCATAAAAAGCGATATCCAGGTCACTGTGGGATCGATAAGATGGACGGATCCTGAGACTGGAAAGACCAGAAAGCTGGAGAAGCTGGATCTTATGACCCTGGTGGAGATTTATTCCAAGGTTCTCGGTGGAATGGACACAGCCAAGGTCAATGCGTCGCTTGAATCAGGCGTCACAAGCCAGATGAAGACTGAGGTGAAGGCCAAGAACGCTGAAATGGAGCTGACTTCAGAGGAACTGGATAATCTGGTTTCGCTTGAGATCGGGTCGATTGGGCAGGAAGGCTTTGCCGCAAAGCAGATTGCTCTTGCCATCAACAATATCGAGGCGATGGTGCAGAGTTCGATGAAGAAGCAGATCAAGGCTGAGATCAAGGAAGGCACCAACAAGGAATTCCCATACAAGGCAACTGAAAAGATGTTCGATTGCCTTGATGTCCAGGTTGAAGCTTCATTGAAGAACCAGCGACGGTACATCCTTGGAACTGACAACCTCGGAAGAGATCTTCTGTCGAGAATCATCTATGGTGGAAGGATTTCCATTCTCATAGGAATCGTCGGAACTCTGACTTCACTGTTCATCGGCATTGTGATGGGATCAATTGCAGGATACTTCGGCGGTCGCGTTGATTACTACATCATGAGATTCGTCGATGTCCTTTATGGTCTTCCATACATGCTTCTTGTCATCATATGCATGGCGATTTTCGGAACAAACATTCTGAATCTGTTCTTTGCCCTTGCGATGGTCAGCTGGCTGACTATTGCACGAATGGTGAGAGGTCAGATCATGAGTCTCAAGAATCAGGAATATATCGAGGCGGCACGCTCGATGGGTGCAGGCGGCGCAAGAATAATCTTCAAGCATCTTGTTCCCAACTCGCTTTCCGTGATCATTGTCTATTCCACTCTTCGTGTGCCGGAATTCATCATGCAGGAATCGTTCCTTTCCTTCCTGGGACTGGGCGTTCAGGCCCCGCTTTCATCCTGGGGTTCTCTGATTGGTGATTCGACTCAGGGCATGACAAACTATCCATGGCGGCTGATTTATCCAGCTTTGGTGATGACTGTGTTCCTGTTCTCAATGAACTTCTTCGGTGACGGGCTGCGTGATGCCTTCGATCCACAGAGCAAGAACATGCTGTAGGAGGCCGATATGATTGAAAAAGATGCAAAGCTCATACTTGATGTGCACGGTCTTCAGACGTATTTCAAGACTGATGCGGGAATAGTGAAGGCTGTGGATGGAATTGATTTCTCCGTTCATGAAGGAGAGACTCTGGGCATTGTCGGTGAGAGCGGATGCGGAAAGAGTGTGACGAATCTCTCAGTGATGAGGCTTGTCCAAAGTCCACCGGGGAAGATTGTCGGTGGAGAGGTATTCTTCGAAGGCGATGATATTCTCAAGGTTTCCGAAGCCGAGATGAGGAACATCCGTGGAAATAAGATTTCAATGATCTTCCAGGACCCGATGACCAGTCTGAACCCATTCCTCAGGATTTCGACTCAGATGATCGAGACAATAAGACTTCATGAAACAAATGTGACCAAGCAGGAGGCTCTTGCCCGTTCCATCCAGCTTCTGAAGAATGTCGGGATCCCTGGGGCAGAGGAAAGAATATTCTGCTATCCTCACCAGTTCTCGGGTGGAATGAGACAGCGTGTAATGATTGCAATGGCTCTTTCCTGCAATGCAAAGCTGCTTATTGCTGATGAACCGACTACTGCTCTTGATGTGACAATCCAGGCTCAGATTCTTGAGCTGATTCAGAAAGTCAATCATGAGATGAAGACTGCTGTAATTCTGATTACCCATGATCTGGGAGTTGTTGCAGGAATGTGCGACAACGTCTGCGTCATGTATGCTGGCAAGATTGTGGAGAAGGCCCCTACGGACAAGATCTACAAGTTCCCTGCTCATCCATATACGGAAGGTCTCATAATGAGTGTGCCGCGAATGGATATAAAGGGAGAGAAGGGCAAGCTGTTCTCAATCGAAGGGCAGCCGCCTAACGTGATCGATCTTCCCGAATGCTGTGCATTCCATCCAAGATGCCACAAGGCGATGCAGGGTCTCTGCAATCGTTGCTATCCACCTACAGTGATGCTGGACGATGACCATGAGGTCACATGCTGGCTCTACGGTGATGAAAAGCAGAAGAAGGTCGCAATGGCCAGAGCGGATGAAAGGGAAAAGTCCGAGGAGGTGTCCAAATGAGTGATGATAACAAGAAGCCGGTCCTTCAGATAAGGGATCTCCAGGTGCACTTTCCCATAAAGGCAAGCGGTGGCGGCAGAAAGAAGGGTGCCGTAATCAGGGCTGTCGACGGTGTGTCCTTCGATGTGATGCCAGGCGAGACTCTGGGGATTGTAGGCGAGAGCGGATGCGGAAAGTCGACGACTGCCCGTGCAATTGCTCAGCTGAACAAGCCGACAGGTGGAAAGGTTCTCTTTCAGGGAATTGATCTCTGCCAGGCATCCAAGTCGGAGCTGCTCAAGGCTCGGCAGAACATTCAGATGATCTTTCAGGATCCGTATGCTTCTCTGGATCCTAGGATGACGGTCCGTTCAATAATTGCAGAACCGCTCATCATCTACAACAAGCGGAACCTGCTTCCACAAAAAATGACTTCAATCGAGATTGAGACTCGTGTGGAGGAGCTGATGGAGAGAGTCGGCCTCAACAAGGCCTTCAAGAACCGTTATCCTCATGAATTCTCAGGTGGTCAGAGACAGAGAATCGGAATTGCCCGGGCATTGGCTTTGAATCCGGAAGTGATTCTGGCAGATGAACCTGTCTCGGCTCTTGATGTGTCGATTCAGGCGCAGATTCTCAATCTGCTTCGCGAGCTTCAGAAGGAACTTGGTCTGACTTTCCTGTTCATCGCTCATGATCTTGCTGTAATTCAGTATATTTCAGACAAGGTCTGTGTAATGTATCTGGGAAAGATAGTCGAGAAGAGTGAAAGTGAGGAGCTGTACCATAACCCGGTTCATCCGTATACAAGGGCGCTTCTCTCAGCAGCGCCAATTCCAGATCCCGAGGTGGAACAAAAGCGTCAGAGAATCATTCTCACAGGTGATGTTCCGTCCCCGGACAAAAAACATGTGGGATGCTACTTTTATGACAGATGTCCAGTGCGGATGGAGAAGTGCGGCAACAATATTCCTCCTATGTTCAATGTCGGACCGCATCACCAGTGCGCCTGCTGGCTGCAGGAAGGCAAGGCCGAGATCGCAACCGAGGAGAATTGATTGCAGCTTGATTATCAGCATGAAGGCAGGTTCCATGGAGCCTGCCTTCTTGTATCTCATCGTTTGTTGAAGCCGCGTGGAAGATCTTTTACGGAAATGGTCGGACCTTTGTCAATCGGGCGATCGACAATCAGATGGAGCTTGCAGTAAGTGGAGATAGTCACCGCTTCATTCTCGGTACGCCCGCCGCTTTTGCTTTCCTCAATGATTTCCATTGGTATGAACCTTCCGTTTTCAGTGAGATTCAGTCCCAGCACTATCATCGGCTTCTGTCCGCGTCTTCGCTTTTTGTTGTCTGATGCATGGTCTTCCATTTCTCTTTTCATCTTTTCCTCGTCCTCAGAGAGCATTCCTCTTATGAAATGCCTGATTTCTATGGATCCAATGCTTGAGAATGGATAATGATGCTTCTTTATAATCGGGAATACTCCGAAGTAGGAGCAGATTTCTTCCTTCTTGCTGTCAAACGTCCAGTGTTCTGTGTAGAAGCACCCCAGAAGACAGATGAATGCAAGAATCACAGCGAGAACCGATATGTTTCCAGTTTCAAAGAAAAACCCCCAGATGAATACACCAATAAGTATCAAATACGGTATTTTTGATAGAATAGAGACGGAAAACAGTAGTTTGTTACGAAATCTGTAGAGTTTGAGCTTGAACATGCATAAATAATAAATGAAAATACAATAAATATCCATAATTGGTGCATTTTTTTTGAATATTTCAAATCAAGTGATTGAAAAAAGGAGTATCTTGATTTATGATGATTCAATCCCATAGATTAATTTATGGGATAAGTAAAGTAAAATTTTATGACAAAGGAGATATTGTTATGAAGAAAGTAATGACTTTTATGCTTTGCGTTCTCTTGGCTATGGTTCTTCTTGTTTCTTGTTCAAAGAAACAGGAAGCTGCAAAACCAGCAGCGACTACCACAGTTGCGGCGGCACCTGCCCCGGCAGCAGAGCCTGCAAAGACACCGGCCCCGGCAGCAGAACCTGCCAAGACCCCGGCGGCAACACCAACACCGGCACCTGAAGCAGCTGCTACACCAGCACCTGCGGCAAAGGATGACGGCGTGGTGTTCAAGATCGCAAACGGTGCAGAACCAGAGTCGCTTGATCCTCATCAGGTTCAGGGAGTTCCAGAGCACAGAATCCTCATGGCACTTTTCGAAGGTCTCATCGCCGATGACCCTGTCACAGCAGGTGCTCTTCCAGGCGTTGCGAAAAGCTGGGATATTTCCGATGACGGAACAGTCTACACATTCCACCTTCGCGATAGCAAATGGAGTGATGGCGTTCCTGTAACTGCAAATGATGTAGTCTATTCCTGGCTTCGTGAGCTAGCTCCTGAGACAGCATCTCCATACGCATGGTTCCCTGCAATGTTCCTCAAGGGTGCTGCAGAGTACAATGCAGGCACAGCGGATGCATCCGCAGTAAAGATTGCGGCACTTGATGACAAGACATTCCAGATGGAGCTGATCGGACCACTTCCGTACGTTCTTGGTGCAATGACACACTACAGTTTCGCCATTGTCCCACAGCACGCAATCGAGAAGTTCGGCGCTGAGTGGATCCTTCCTGAGAATTTCGTTGGAAACGGCGCTTTCACACTTGCAGAGTGGATTCCACAGCAGTATGTGAAGGTCGTGAAGAACGAGAACTACTGGGACAAGGACAATGTGAAGCTTGACACAGTATACTACTATGCTTCTGAAGACAATGCCACGATGTACAACATGTTCCTCAACGGCGAGATCGACTGGATCAACACAGTTCCTCTTGATCAGCTTTCATCAGCCAAGCTGAAGAATGAATATCAGAGTGCTCCGCAGCTTTCTACATACTACTATGTGTTCCAGACACAGAATGCCCCGATCGATGACCCGAACGTAAGAAAGGCTCTTGCCCGTGCAATCGACAGAGAGGCTCTTGTAGAGAACGTGACCAAGGGCGGACAGATTCCTGCCTGGGGAATCGTTCCAGACATGGCTGGCTATGACGCTCTTGCCTTCCCTGCAGACTACGACGTCGAATCCGCTCAGCAGTATCTTGCCGATGCTGGATATCCAAATGGCGTGGGCTTCCCGACAATATCCATCCTATACAACACTTCAGACAGCCACAAGGCTATTGCTGAGTTCATTCAGCAGGAGTGGAAGACAAACCTCGGAATCAACGTAGAGCTTGTCAACCAGGAATGGGCAACATACCTCTCCAACAGAAATGCTGGAAACTTCATGGTTGCCAGAGCCGGTTGGGTTGGAGACTATCAGGATCCTAACACATTCCTCGACATGTTCGTAACTGGCGGTGGAATGAACGGTGGAAAGTATAGCAACCTTACTTATGATGCTTACATCCAGACAGCTGCTCAGATGCCTGATGGTGAAGACAGAATGGCGACAATGCAGATGGCTGAAGGAATCATGATCGATGACGACCAGGCTATCATGCCTCTGTACTTCTACACCACTCAGAACATGATCAACACCGACGTCTGGGGCGGCTGGTATACCAACACAATGGATTACCATCCTGTCAAGGACATCTTCAAGAAGTAGTGATCTTTACAGATTATTCGAGGCTCCTCGCAAGAGGAGCCTTTTTTAAATGATGATCTAGTCTGTCTTCACTTTTGGGAGGGGTTAATCGGATCAGATTTTTTTCAGGTTTGCCTTTCCAGCCACGAATGAGGCCCGTCTTCCATCATCAAACTTCACATCGTAGATCTTTCTGGCTCCGAATGCTCTGACAGCAGTTATCACGCCTTGACCATAAATGTCCTTGATGACTATGTCGCCTTCCACAAACTCTGGTTCCATTTGATTGTCGATGGAAGATGGCTCAGAAGCTTTGCCTGTCTGGAAATTGCCTGGACTTCCTTCAGAATGCCTGTATCCTCGTGAAAGCAATGTAGTGGGACCTGATGGCTTGGGAGTAGGCTTGTAGCTGCTGCGTGCCTCATGACGGTAGCTTCCTGCTGAAGGATTTGTCAGCTTGAAACCATTTCTGGCAGTTCTTGCCTGATAGGGTGTCGAGCCAAGTCCGCCATACGGCGAACCCATGCCCATGATGCTGTCATTTTTGTCCTCCTTGTTGGAGGCAATCAGTTCATCTGGGATTTCACGGAGAAACCGGCTCGGTGCCTGATATTCAGTTCTTCCCCAAAGCTTTCTCTGCTTGCATGAAAATAGATAGAGTTCATTGCGTGCACGGGTGATTGATACGTAGAAGAGCCTTCGTTCCTCTTCAATGTCCTCATCGGACTCTGAACGCGAAGAAGGAAATATTCCTTCCTCCATTCCGCTGATGAACACTCGGTCAAACTCAAGACCCTTGGTGTTGTGCATTGTGATGAGTGAGACTCCGGTCTTGTTTCGATTCTCATCGGAACCCATCATAGTTGGATCCAGTGATGCTTCCTCTATGAATGTGTTGAATCCTTCGATTCCGTTTCTAAAGTCATCTCTTTCGGAAATGATGTTGACTATCTGCTCTATGTTCTTGACTCTCTTGCTGTCGATGTTCTTTTCCTTGACATCACGCTCGGCGTAATATCTTCCGATTCCAAAGTCTTCGATTATAGCCTTGGAGACATCGATATTATCCTGAATGCCAATCATGGAACTGACTTTCTCATATGCCGAAATGAAGTCCTTGAGGCCTTTGGTTCCGCTGATTCTAAGAGGATCCGTTCCGTTGATGACATTCTTGCAGGTGACTATCAGATCTCCTTGGTAATTGTCGGAAGCCTCAAGCAGTTTCTCGACTGATGTCATGCCGATTCCCCGAAGCGGCTTGTTGATGATCCGTGAGAAGCTGACGCTGTCCTTTGGGTTCATCAGCATTGACAGATGCGCTATCACATCCTTTACTTCCTCTCTGTCGTAGAATCTAAGTGCTCCGACAAGCTTGTATGGAATCCTAAGCTTGTTGAACACTGATTCAAAGGTCGCAGACTGGGCGTTGGTTCTGTATAACACCGCACTTGAGTCAACATGTCCGTCCTTTAGAAGAATCTGGGCAATGTATGAGGCTTCTGAATAATCCGAATCGACATAGATGAGCCTTGGCATGGAGCCTTGTTCTCTGTCTGTCCATATTTTCTTCGGTGCACGAGACTTGTTCTGCTCAATCACATGCGAAGCCAGATTGATGATGTTGGAGGTGCTTCGGTAATTCTGTTCCAGCTTGATGATCTGGGCTCCGGGAAAGTATTCGCCGAATGACAGAATGTTCCTGACTTCAGCGCCACGGAATCGATAAATGCTCTGGTCATCGTCTCCCACTACACAGACAAAGCAGTTCGGACCTGCGACACGCTTGAGCAGCTCACACTGGGCGGCGTTGGAGTCCTGGTATTCATCGACCAGAACGACCTTGAAGCGGTTGTGTAGCCACTGCCGGACTTCGTCATCCTTGTCTATCAACTCGATCGTTCGGGTGATGAGGTCTGCGAAATCAACATTCCCAGTATTAAGGATGACTTGCTGGTATTTTTTATAATGATTGTAGAAATCATTATTATTTCCATCCCTTGTCTGATCTGGCATTATCATCTTGTCCTTGCAGATTGATATCCTCTTGGCAATCGGATTCAAATCGGTCCGCTTTTCGTTGGGGAATATCTGGCAGAGAAGCGCAAGACTGTCATCTTCATCATAGATCTTGAAGTTCTTGTTCAGTCCCAGTCTTTCTCCATAACGTCGAAGAACCATTGCACCGAAGCTATGGAATGTCTTTATGCAGAGGTCTTCAGGCTGGATGGAAGGAAGCATCTTCTGGATTCTGTCCTTCATTTCATTGCAAGCCTTGTTGGTAAAGGTGACTGCCAGAATCTTCCAGCTGGGAATTCCAAGGATCTGAATGCACCAGGCGATCTTCGTGGTGATGACCCGGGTCTTTCCAGAACCGGCGCCAGCAAACACGACAAGTGGCTTGTCGTTGGAAACCACTGCCTTTCTTTGAGGCTCGTTCAAGGATGAAAGAAGCTTTTCGGCTTCTGCATTATCATATTCAATCATCTATCTTCACCGCATCCAAATCCAGACCTGCGGTCCTTCTGATTCCACATCTGTAGACTTGGCCAGCAACCATGTTCTGTCCCATGACTACGGTCTGTCCATCAACATCAGGGGCCTGTGAGTATATTCGTCCTATTGCAAGGTCCTGTCCCTCGAATGTCTCCTCTATCAGCACATCATATTCGTTGCCGACAAACCTTTCCAGACGTCTTGCAGTGATCTTTTCCTGAATCTTCTCCAGCTTCTTCTGTCTTTTTCTGGCGATTGATTCGGCTTCCTCCTGCTCTTGTTCGGTCCGCAGCGGATAGGCTGGAGTGTCTTCTTCCCTCGAATAGACGAAGCTCCCCATCCAGTCGAATCGGCACTTCTTGACGAAGTTGCAGAGCAGTTCGAAGGCCTTGTCGTCTTCATGGAGATATCCAAGCATCAG
Source organism: Spirochaetales bacterium (assembly GCA_012728215.1). Classification (GTDB taxonomy): domain Bacteria; phylum Spirochaetota; class Spirochaetia; order Sphaerochaetales; family Sphaerochaetaceae; genus JAAYFO01. Next base: position 12,912 of record JAAYFO010000014.1, read on the forward strand.
AGTTGTGCGAATCACAGCGTCGGGCAGCTCTGTCCTTATCATGTTCACAAGATCGGCATATTTTTCTGGACTCCCCGTTCTTCCCATCTCCTTCAGCACGTCGGGATCGGCATGCTGCATCGGAAGGTCGAAATAGTGAAGAATGCGGGAATTCTTCTTCATCAAATCGAGGAGCTCGGTAGGAAATGCATCTGGATGGATGTAAAGCAATCGGATTTTGAAGTCGCCGGGTATGGCTGCGATCTTTTCCAGCAGATCGATGAAGAGACCTTTTTCGGTCACATCGGTGCCGTATGCGGCAAGATCCTGCGCTATGATGTTTATTTCCTTTATGCCATGATCTGCAAG
>JAAYFO010000136.1 GCA_012728215.1 Spirochaetales bacterium
GTACCTGTACGTCGCATCCTCGGAGGACTACTCGGCCTACGCCAAGTACTTCGTCGACGATCTTCCGTACAACGCTGCCGAGCTTCAGGAGATGGCCGCTCTGAGCGAGTCCGACCTCGCCGCTAAGGCTGCATCTCTTTCGATCGAAGACGTGAAGAGCCGCCGCAACTAGGCGCATAAAGTTCATGGGGCCGCTTCTTGCGGCTCCCATGATTGAATGATGCGGGTCAGGCATCATGGTCTTATGATGGCTGATCTGAATTGTTCAATCAATTGAAATTCAAAGTAGGAGTGGATTATGCTGAAACAAAAAGAATATGTATTCTGGTTCTGCACGGGCTCGCAGGATCTGTATGGTGACAAATGCCTTGCAGTGGTTGCCGAGGACTCGAAGAAGATCGTCGATGCTCTGAACAGGAGCGGAGTGCTGCCTTACCACATCATCTGCAAGCCGACATTGATCACCAATGCTTTGATCAGGAAGACTTTCGAAGAGGCCAATGATGATGAAAACTGCGCTGGCGTCATAACCTGGATGCACACTTTCTCACCGGCCAAGAGTTGGATATTAGGTCTCAATGAATACCGCAAGCCGCTTCTGCATCTGCATACGCAGTTTCGAGAAGAGATTCCGTATGACACGATCGACATGGACTACATGAATGAGAACCAGACTGCTCATGGCGGCCGTGAGTTCGGACATATCGTCACAAGGATGGGAATAGAGAGAAAGGTCATTGCGGGCCATTGGAGCGATGCTGATGTCCAGAAGCGGATCAGCGACTGGATGCGGACTGCAATCGGAATAGTAGAGAGTTCTCATCTTCGAATTGCCAGAGTTGCAGACAATATGCGCAATGTGGCTGTGACAGAAGGCGACAAGGTCGAAGCTCAGATCAAATTCGGCTGGGAAGTGGATGCTTATCCGATTCATGATCTGGCTGAATCGGTGGACTCGGTTTCATTGGCCGATGCCGATGCCCTGACCGATCAGTACTACAACGATTACAAGATTCTTCTCGAAGGAAGAGACAAGGATGAATTCAGACGTCATGTCGCTGTTCAGGCACGTCAGGAGCTTGGAATCGAGAAGTTCCTCGATTCTAACGGCTATCAGGCGATTGTCACTCATTTTGGAGACCTTGAGGGCCTTCAGCAGCTGCCAGGCCTGTCAATCCAGCGTCTGATGCAGAAGGGGTACGGTTTCGGAGCTGAAGGGGATTGGAAGACTGCCGGAATGGTCCGTCTGATGAAGCTGATGACCGAGAACAAGAAAGATGCGAAAGGCACTAGCTTCATGGAGGATTACACATACAATCTGGTCAAAGGCAAGCAGGGCATTCTGGAATCGCACATGATGGAAGTCTGTCCTTCGATTGCCGACGGTCAGATTTCTATAAAGGTCTGCCCGCTTTCGATGGGAGACAGGGAAGATCCTGCCCGTCTTGTTTTCACAGGCAAGGTTGGAAGAGGCATTGCAGCGAGCTTGATTGATCTTGGACCTCGGTTCCGGCTGATCATCAATGCAGTGAACTGCAAGAAGACTGAAAAACCGATGCCGAAGCTTCCTGTGGCCACTGCATTCTGGACCCCGGAGCCTTCTCTTGCAACTGCCGCCGAGGCTTGGATTCTAGCAGGCGGAGCGCATCATACAGCATTCACCTACGATCTTGATGTCGAGCAGATGGTGGATTGGGCCGATATTATGGGCATCGAAGCTGTTGTGATTGACAACGATACAACAATCCGCGCTCTGAAGAACGAGCTTCGCTGGAACGGCGCTGCCTATGCTTGAATTACTGAAGAAGGAAGTATTCGAGGCAAATCTTGCACTTCCAAAGCACAATCTGGTGCTGTTCACCTGGGGCAATGTCAGCGGAATCGACCGTGAAAAGAACCTTCTGGTAATCAAGCCGTCTGGAGTGAGCTACAGCAAGATGACCTCAGATGACATGGTCATCGTCGATGTGTGCAGCGGCAAGGTCGTCGAAGGGGATTGTACTCCTTCCTGCGACTTGCCCACCCACCTTGAACTGTACCGTGCCTATCCGGGCATCGGAGGAATCGTCCATACCCACAGTACCTGGGCTACAATCATGGCTCAATCAGGCTGTGATATCCCGGCGCTTGGCACAACGGGAGCGGATTATTTCTATGGGCTAATCCCATGCACCAGAGCGATGCGTGAGGATGAGGTAAGCTCTGATTATGAAGCCAATACAGGCAATGTGATCATAGAGACTTTCAGCGGAAGGAATATCGATCCGATGCAGGTGCCGTCGGTTCTGGTAAGAAGCCATGGACCGTTCTGCTGGGGCAAGGATCCTGACGAGGCTGTGTACCATGCTGTGGTAACCGAGCAGGTAGCCATGATGGCTTACCATGACCTGGTCCTTGCAGGCGGAGAAATTCAGCCTATGAGCCAGTATCTTCTGGACAAGCATTATCTGCGCAAGCATGGCAGTGATGCCTATTACGGACAGAAGAAATAAGCTAAGTGAAGGCCGCCATGAAAAGGCGGCCTTCGTTGCATCAGTCTATGTGCCTTGCTGCTTCTCTTTCGATGGGCAGGGCCTTCTTGTACATCTCAAAGAACCTGTCAAAGCCTTCGATGTCTTCTTTCTTGGGCACCAGCGTCGAAGCTTTGCTGTTTCTGAACACTTCTTCGTTCAGGAATTGATCAAGCTTGCGGCCCTTGCCATCTGCTGCATATGAAGCCAGAAGAGCAATGCCCCAGGCTCCGCCTTCGCCGGCAGTGGTCAGAACAGAAATCGGAGTGTGCATTGCAGCAGCCATCATTGTCTGACCGGCAAGCGGCGTCTTGAAGAATCCTCCGTGACCGTTAAGAGCATCGACTTCCACGTGCTCATCTTCGAACAGTATGTCCATGCCGGTTCTAATCGCTCCGAGCGCGGTGAATAGCTGGGCTCTCATGAAGTTTGCCAAGGTGAAATTGCAGTGCGAACGGCGTACGAACAGAGGGCGCCCTTCGCTTACATCAGTCATCGATTCGCCTGATATGTAGTTGAACGGAAGAAGCCCTCCGCAGTCCTTATCGCCCTCAAGAGCCTTTGAAAGCAGTGTGTCGTAAAGCTTTCCTTTCTTTACATCGCAGCCCATTGAGCTGAGCACTTCAGAGAAAAGCTTCATCCAATGGTCGTATTCGCCAGTGCAGTTGTTCCCGTGGGACATTGCAACAAGCTTGCCATCAGGGGTCGTGACCAGATCGATCTTGTTCGGATAGCTTTTCTTCAGGCCGTGTTCAAGCACCACCATGACAAATACAGATGTGCCTGCAGAGACGTTTCCAGTACGCACTGTCACGCTGTTTGTTGCCACCATTCCTGTTCCTGCATCTCCTTCGGGAGGGCAGAATGGAATCCCAGGCTTTGTTTCTCCGCTGGGATCCAGAAGCAGCGCTCCGCTTTCGGTGAGTGTGCCGGCGCTCTGGCCTGCAGCCAGAACCTTTGGAAGCAGGTCTTCAAGTTTCCATCCGAAATGCTTCGGCCCCACAAGCTCATCGAAGCGCTTGATCATTGACTTGTCGTAGTTCAGCTTTCCGGTGTCGATCGGGAACATTCCGGATGCGTCGCCTATGCCCAGAACTCTCTTTCCAGTGAGCATCTCATGTACGTAGGAAGAGAGGGTCTGAACGCTGGCGATGTCCTTGACATGCGGTTCATTGTTAAGAATTGCCTGATAAAGGTGAGAAATAGACCATCGTTCTGGCACTGGATAGCCAAACAGCTCGGTCAGCTTCTTCGATGCCTCGCCTGTGATTGTGTTTCTCCAAGTTCGGAACGGAACCAGAAGGTTTCCATTCTTGTCACGGGCAATGTAGCCATGCATCATGGCGCTGATTCCGAAGGACTTGATATGATCAAGCTTGACGCCGTATGTTTCAAGCACGTTCTTCTTCAGATCCGAATAACATCCTTGGATGCCTTCCCAGACTGCATCCATGCTGTAGGTCCAGATATTGTCCACAAGCTGGTTCTCCCAGTCGTAGCCGCCTTGGGCGATGGGTTCTTTGCTGCTGTTTATCAGGACGGCCTTTATTCTGGTCGATCCCAGTTCGATTCCGAGCACTGCGCTTCCATCTTTGATTTCTTTCTTGTCGTTATCTTTCATCTCTGAACCTCCGTTCATTCGTCTGTAGATATCAGGTTTTCCCTGAAGAATATATCGATAGGTATTTCTACGTTTTCCTCAGGTGTCTGCATCAGCACGACTTTCTTGTACAGCTGGTACACCCCTGTGTAGCCTTGATATGATGGCCTTTGGCTTATGATGCAATCAATGGTCCCATCTTCCAGACCAAGCTTGTTTTTTTTCACAAGATCGTATCCTACGACCATCGTCCGGTCTTTTCTTCCCATTTTCTGAAGGCACGAGCCTATCATGTTTGTCGAGCTGTTTGTTATGAATACTCCCAGTATGTCGGGGTATCGTCCAAGCATTTCTTCAAGATTGCCGAAGTCTCTCACTATTTCATCAAAAACTGTGTTTCCAGGCCATTTCTTGATCTCTTCATGAAAACCATGGGCTCGCTCGCTGCTGTTGTATGCATTAGGATGCACCTGCACGCAGAGAAACGATCCGTTCTTTCCGGCAAGAAGATGGATCATCTTTCCAGCAATCATGCCGCCGCGGAATGGGTTCTGTGCAATGATTGAAACAGGAGAGAATCCGGGGTAGGCTGAATCGATCATGCAAATCGGCGGCAGGGTCTTGTGGTTGAGCAGGTATTTCATCTGCTGTTCGCCCACCGGTGCAAGAAGCAATCCGTCAGGTTCGCTTGCCAGCATCTCTTCAACCTTGCTTTCAAAGTCCTTCTCGCTGTCACGGTCGAAATTGTAGTAATCTATGGTGACAGACAGCGACGACAGTTCTTTCTCTGCCTTTGTGATGCCGTTGCTCACCAGGGTCCAGTACATTGATTCGGACTTAAAGTCGGGCAGCAGGATTGCAAGATGGTACTGCTTTCCAAGCTTCAGGTTCCTTGCAAAAGGATTTGCCTGATATCCGTACTTATCTACGATTTCGAGGATTTTCTTTTCGGTTTCCTTGTTGACTCCGCTTCTATGATGCAATGCACGATCGACTGTTCCGATTGATACATCTGCCATTTCTGCGATTTCCTTTATTGTCATAAATACCTTCCGTGTTCGTAAACGAAATTATAAACCATCTTTTAAGTTTCGGATAGTGAAAAGGTATTTTTTCGAACAACCCTTTGCTACTTTGATTGATTCATGTGGATTCAATCAAATTATTTTCGTTCCTTTCTATTTAGAAATTTTCGTGTAGTTAAAATAATAGCCGCCCACAGATTTCAAGCTAGCAATAAAACTTGAGGTCATGCTTTGCAGGCAGTGCCTCTTAGTTGAATCTATCTTGTTTAAGTGCTGCCATCAAGGATTCATACGGAATGAAAGGAGCAGGGCTGATGCTATGCGGCCCGAGCATCTTCTCCATCCAGACCATGTCATACCATGTATCGAACTTGTATCCGCATTTGTGGAATATTCCTACCTGGGAGAATCCAAGATGGGCATGGAAGTCAACGCTGTTCCTGCTCAGATGCTCATCATCGGCAGATGAATATGCAATGCAGGCGTTGAGGTTGAGTATTCCTTGCTTCTTCGACACCGCTTCGATTGCTTCATACAGCATTCTTCCAATGCCAAGGCGGTGCTGATCCATTGCAATGTAGATTGAAGTTTCGGCCGACCGGTCATATGCAGGACGTGAGTTGAATGTTCCTGTGTAGGCATATCCGATGATTCTTCCTTCTTTCTCTGCCACAAGATAGGGGTATCGAGTCAGTGTGTGCCTTATCCTACTGGCGAATTCTTCGCATGATGGCACTTCATATTCAAAGGTGATTGCAGTGTTCTCTACATAAGGTCCATAGATTGCCAGCAATGCTAGTGCGTCTTCTTCTGATGCTATTCTGATCTTTATTTCCTGGTCGTTCATTTCATTCACCGAAAAGAGTATATCACTTGAGCCTCTCTTGAGAAAGCCAATGGATTCATTTCAAATGCAGGTTATTTACGAATGTACTTTGTGGCTCGTGCTGCTCCGATCTGCTCAATGCTTCCGTCTCGGATCATTGCTCCAAGCACGGCTTCCACTGTTGAGGGACTTACATCAGGTAGTATTCTGCAAATCTCGGCTTTTGAGACTGGAGTCAGGCTGTTCAGTACTGTGGCTTCGACCCGTGCTTTCTTTGTAATCCTGACACTGTTCACAACTGCGAACCGCTTGTCGAGCTCTTTGTAGCACATGTACAGCGATGAGAGAAAATTTTCAATGAATGGGAAATAGTCGTTTTCGTTGGTGCTCCATCCAGCAGATGACTGTTTCAGAGCTTCGTAATAAAAAGCTTTGCAGTTGTTTATCTGCTCTTCAAATGAGATGTACTTTCCTGCGTCGAATCCGTTTTTATAGAGAAGCAGAAGCGAAAGCAACCGCGACATTCTGCCATTTCCATTACTGAAAGGATGAATGCAAAGAAAATCAAGAATTACGCAAGGTATTAATTAATACTTTCCCAACGAGTGAGACTATATTTTGACTTTCTTAGGTCTTCCAGGCTTCTTTTTAGGGGGTTTTTGAGGTGCATCGAGAAGTGCGAGTGAGGTCAGTATCTTCTCGTGCGATGGGTTCATCTTGATGAGGGCCCATTCTCCGCATTCCCCTTTCACTTTCTTTCCGCGTTTCAGCACGGACATCAGTTTCTTGTAAGTGAAACCATCAAGGAGCGACTTCGCATCGAATGCGTTGATCAGCCGATAGGTAAGGACCGATGAGAGGAAATCGCAGAACTCGGTGCCCATGACGGAGTAGTCGTCATGGACACGGGTCTCATCGAATTGGCATGCCGATTTGTAGAAACGCATTACAATCTCTATCTCCCACCGCTTCTCGTAGGTCTTGTATGCGGTCTCAGGGGTCAGGTCCAGATCAGATTCGAGCACTACGGTTCCGAACACCTTCTGCTTCTCCATGAACTCGCCGTGCCTGTACTCATCCTTCGATTTGCCCCTCTTCAGATAGTCCCGTTCCTCTTTTCCTGCTCTGTATGCGTCACGGTATGCATACAGCCATTTGCTTCCAATCCTCTCCTTGCGGTATGTGATACCCTCGAAACCGGGGAGGATTCCGGTGAATTCAAGCATATGCAGCTCTGCGATTATCTTCAGGTTGCGCTTCAGGGGATTGAGGTAGTGGAGATCCGGGTTCCTCCCGAAATGTTCGCTCGCGGCAGATGACGGAAAACCCTTGTCGGCAACTATGATCCCTTTCGTTATATTGTTTTCCGTTATGAAGGACTCGTAGGATGTGAGATCCAGCATGTTCCCGGGGAAGCATTTCGAGCATATGGGTTCCATCCTTTCCAGGTCGAACGCATAGAGCACCGATATGTCTCTCGTGCCTTTTGCCTTTGCCTTCCTCGAGAAGTCGGAAAGCGAATTGACCTTCGATTCGTCTGACTTGAGCGTGCCGTCGATGAGCACATGGTGGTCGATGCCGATCCTTCCTGCACGGCGTTTCATGAATGCCGTTATCCTCGAGCAGGTCTTGCCCAGATCGTTCAGAAACTTCGAGACAGTGTTTTTCGAAAGAGCGACATCGGGGTAGAGCTCCGAAAGGAAACCCGTCTCATATGCCTCCTTCAGCTCGTAATCCTTTATCCCTGGGTTGCACACCCTCAGAAGCGAGATGCAGTAGATTCTCATCGCGTCGCTTTTCGCATACACCTCTTCAAGTTCTTCAATCATGGGAGAAAACAGCCTGTCACAGAGGATGATGTCAGCCCAGTCCTTGAGGTCGATGCCTGAGGATTTCACTGCCGAAGTTTCCTCGAGTGGGATGAAGACGCCATCCCTGATATGCCCGATGGTGGGCCCGTTGATTGGGACATTCCTCCCGTTTGCTCTCCTGCATCCGATCCTCTGCCTCACGGCAAAGCGGTCCTTGTTCTTTCCGTACATGATTACGATGGTGTTTACTGGTCTCTTGACCGACAGGATCTCTTTTGGGATAGGCATGCAAGATTCTCCTTTTTTATATAGCCCAATTATAATACATATTAGACTATATTGGAAGTGTCTTCGTGATAGAAAAAGGAATAACTGTTTCCCTCAGGATGAAGGAAAAAGGCCCTCGGAAGGACCTTTTCGCTAGGATGCTGGCTTCGCATCCTCAGTTTTTGGAGAAAAACACCGTTTATATAGTCCCACTGACTGGGAAAGTATTA
>JAAYFO010000015.1 GCA_012728215.1 Spirochaetales bacterium
CCACGGCCAAGAATGGAAAGCGGAGAAAGAGACTTCATGCTTTCAATATCCTTCTCCATTCTGCTTCTTTCCCTTTGAAGTCTGAATTGCATCTGATTCATTGCTGTTTCTCTGCCGTACCGGATTCTATCCTTGGCGTTGCGCATTGATTCGGACATCATTCTGTTCAGAAGGGACAGCAGCTCGTCAGACTTCATTCTCAGGTTGGAAAGCCGGCTTGACAACACATGGCGAACTCTGTCCAGGGAAAAGCCTGATACAATCAGTCTTGTGTCACGGATTCTGGATGAAGCGAGAAGCTTCATGCTCTGTTCCAAACGGATTATCCTGTCCAGCTGTTCCTGACGGTTCTGTGATACAAGTTCGGCAGCGGCTGATGGGGTGGGTGCCCTAAGATCGGCCGCATAGTCGCACAGTGCCCAGTCGATTTCATGTCCAACTGCCGAAATCACAGGTATTGTTGACTGTGCAACTGCCATGACGACTTTGTCATCCGAAAACGGCAGAAGGTCTTCAATAGAACCGCCGCCTCTGCCTACGATGAGAACGTCTGCGGCAAGATATTCGTTTGCCTGCCGGATTCTTCTTGCTATCTGTTCTGCGGCCTCAGGTCCTTGGACCACCGCAGGAAACACTATGACATCTATTCCAGAACTTCTACGTTCCAGAACATTGAGGATGTCACGCAGAGCGGCTCCCGTAGGACTTGTCACAACTCCAATCCGCGATGGTTGCCTTGGAATCGGTTTCTTTCTGGCTTCGTCGAATAGTCCTGCGGCTTCATATTGTTTCTTTCTTCTTTCAAGCTCTACGAGAATTTCGCCGGTTCCGATGGTGTCGATCGAATTGCAGACAATCTGATATTGTCCACGAGGTTCATATACTGTCAGCTGCCCTTTCACTGTCACCTGATCTCCATCTTTTGGACGGAAGGGAAGGTACATTGCTTTTGAACGCCAGATGACGCAGCTTATGCAGGCTCCCTTGTCTTTCAAAGTGAAGTAGATATGGCCTTGAGCAGAGGTCTTCAGTCCGGATATCTCACCTTTGACGCTGACTGAAGCGAAGGTGGCCTCCAGAACATCCTTAAGCAGTTCCGTAATCTGAGATACTGTGAATGTATCATTGAATTCAATGCTTCTTTCCATTTTGACGACCTCTTATCATCAGTGCTACCAGGATGAATACCGAACATACAAGAACCGTGAAAAGAAGGAAAACTATATAGTTAAGATTGTATTTCACCTGAATTGGTGAAAGAACGAGCAGAGTTCCGATCAGAGATGTCTCCACAATGATGATGAAATCAAAATCATAATTCTGAAGTATGAGGAGCAAGGCGGACAGACCGCCGAATATGCTTAGAAACAGAATTGAACTTGAGTTCCTTCCAAATGCAGAAAAACCGATGAAGAGGCAGAGCGTGAGCACAAAGGACGATACGACCAGTGTCCCGCTTTTCATCTGAAAGCTGCTTCTGATAGGCAATGCTATGGCTGTTCCAAGAAGTATTGCCGAAAGAATGGAACCAGTGAGGAAGAACCATTTTGATTCAGCCACCTTTAGTCCGAGGCTTACGAGAATCGAAGGGATTTCAGATGCGATTGCAGACAGATCCGAGCCAATGAGACCTCTTGTCACATTGTATGCATGCTGTATCAGCTCCGTGGCGCTTTGAGGCACGAAGGCCATAAGTGCCAGGGAAAATCCCATCAAAGGTGAAATGACAATATTCCGAATGACTGAGAATGTCTTTCTAAAGAGCATCCCTCCCAATATTGAGAACAGTCCGATTCCTATAATAATCGCCGTACTGTAACTTGCTATTCTATCCATCTCTCCGATTATACCCAAAAAGCAAGGCTTTTCTCAATGGTTGAGATACACATCATTGAATTCTGCAGCGAATTGTGCCTGAGATATTCAGGTTGTCTATCATCCAATATTCTGTCTTGAACAAAAAAGGCAGCCACTTGCAATGGCTGCCTCAGTCAAAAAGATCGACTTACTCTTCAACTATTGCAGAAATCGGGCACACTGATGCGCAAGTTCCGCATCCAGCACACAAATCCTGATTAATCTTGTAGATTTCGCCTTCTTCAATAGCATTGCAAGGGCATTCGCTCTGACAAGTTCCACATGCAACACAAGCATCGGTAATTCTATAAGCCATGAAAAACTCCTTCTAAAATAGTTTCTCAATGATA
>JAAYFO010000137.1 GCA_012728215.1 Spirochaetales bacterium
AGCCACAAGCGGAGCTTCAAATGACATTGAACAGGCCACCAAGCTCGCCCGTACCATGGTGACACGGTTCAAAATGAGCGATGAGTTCGACATGACTGCACTTGAAACCGAGTCAAACCCGTATCTTGGAAGCGACATGTCTCTTGCCTGCTCTGCAGAAACAGCGGCGAAGGTAGATGCGGAAGTAGTGAAGATCATCAAGCAGCAGCACGAAAAGGCTATCGGAATACTGAATGCAAACAAGGACAAGCTTGAGGAAACTGCAAAGGTTCTTCTTGAAAATGAAACCATCAGCAAGGAGCAGCTGATGGAGATACTCGATGGAAAGGTCAACAGCGACGCTCCTGCCATCAACTGACGATCAACAACAGTGCAAGACAAAGAAGGGGCCTCACCTGAGGCCCCTTTCCTTCTTTTTCAGATCAGTCTGATGAGGCTTCCTATTGCCTCAGCGACCTTGGATCTCTGAATCTTCTTAGTGGTGGTCATGCTCATGGGCTGATCGACTATTGAAATACGGGAAATCTTCTTGTACGAAATCATCTTGGCATTGACGGAATGGACAATCTCCTGCACAGCATCACGGACTTCATCCGGACTTCGACCTGCAAAAAACTCCGGGGATGGATATATGACCGCTTCAATTTCCTCACTCATCCTGGACTTGTCCTGAACATAGCCCCTGACCAATATCTGTGAGATCTCTGGAAAAAGCTGAAAATGCTCCTCAATCTCTTCGGGGAAGACGTTCTTTCCACCTTCGGTCACTATGATGTTCTTTGCCCTGCCCTTGAGATAGAGATAGCCATTCTTGTCCAGCACGCCCAGGTCACCAGTCCTGAGGAAGCCATCATCGGTGAACAACGCTCTGGAGGATTCCTCATCCTTATAATATCCCTTCGTGCAGCAAGGTCCCTTCACAGCCAGCTCCCCTACGCCGAAGGCGTCGGGTTCGAGTATTCTTGTCTCGATTTCCGGGAAGATTCTTCCAACGGACTTCACCTTGAAGGCAGATACCGGATTAAGTGCGAGAATCGGACTAGTCTCGGTAAGACCATAACCTTGTATGAAGTCTATGCCCAGACGCTGATAAGCCTTGAAAGTCTTTGGGGAGAGAGGTCCGGCTCCAGAAATGCATACATTCAGATCCATCATCCCCAGCGATTCCAGAACGGTCTTGAACCACGTGCGTCCGTTGTTCTTGTGAAAAAGCTTCCGTGTGCAGCCATTAAGCCACATCAGCGTCCTGAACATCGCATAGGCAACTGCACCCTTGGACCTGATCTTCTTGTATGTGGCTGAAAGGAATTTGTTGTACAGCATCGGGATTCCCATCATGAATGTGACATGACCTTCCTTCATGTCGGAAATGATCTTTGATGGGACCATCCCCTGCCCGAAGAGACAGCTGTTTCCATTCAGAAGAGTCTCCACCAGCACAGCGGTGCAGCAATAGGCATGATGAAGCGGAAGAAGAGCAAACATCACATCAAAAGTCCCGAGTGTGAGGAATTCATCTGAGGAAGCCATGAATGCATCAGATATCACATTGGCATGGCTAAGGACG
>JAAYFO010000138.1 GCA_012728215.1 Spirochaetales bacterium
AAATCATCGATGTCATCATCCATCAGAAGAACCTCGATGTTCTTCTCCTTGTACTTGCCCAGAAGAGGAGAATTCCTCAGAACCCGCTCATCACTGCCAGTAAGGAAGTAGATGTTCTTCTGATCAGCTCCCATCCTCTCCTTGTACTGCGCAAGACTCGTGTATCCATCGACGGAAGTGCTCTTGAACCTGACAAGCTCCATAAGAGCATCCTTGTTTGCATAGTCAGAGTAAAGCCCTTCCTTCAGCGGCCTGTTGTACTGCTCGATGAACTTCTGATACAAATCAGGATTAGCCTCTGAAATCCTCTGGAACTCGGAAAGCAGCTTCTTCACAGAAGCGGACTTGATGTTGCTCATGATCCTGTTCTGCTGGAGAATCTCACGGCTGACATTCAAAGGAAGATCCTCACTGTCGATGATTCCACGGACAAACCTCAGATAAGTCGGAAGCAGTTCCTTCTCATCATCAGTGATGAACACCCTTCTTACATAAAGCTTCACGCCAGGCTTGTAGTCAGCATGATACATGTCGAACGGAGCCTTGGCAGGGACAAAGAACAAAGTGGTATATTCATTCGCACCCTCAGCCTTGGTATGGATATAGAACAGAGGATCATCAGTATCATTGCTCATGCTCTTGTAGAAATCATTATAATCCTTCTCCGTGAGCTCAGTCTTGGACCTTGTCCACAACGCACTGGCACTGTTGATCTGCTCCCTCTTGTGCTCCTTTCCAGTAACCTCATACTTATCGTTGTACTTGTTCTCGTCATAGGATAGGAAGATAGGATAAGCCACATGGTTGCTGTACTTCTTTATCAGACGCTCCAGATCCCACCTGTTGGCGAATTCATTGCCCTCATCGTTCAGGAACACAGTGATGGTCGTACCTTGTTCTGCCCTTTCGGCTTCCTCAATCGTATATTTCTCCACGCCGTCGGAAGTCCACTTCCAAGCCTGATCCTCACCATACTTTCTGGTCAGAACCTCAACCTTTCCTGCAACCATGAACACCGAATAGAAGCCGACGCCGAACTGGCCGATCAAATTGGAATTCTTCTTCTGCTCATCAGTGAGATTCTCCAGGAACTTCTTGGTTCCACTTCGTGCGATGGTACCCAGGTCATCGTTGAGCTCATCATGACTCATTCCAATTCCATTATCAGAGATCACCAAAGTCTTCTTGTCACCCTCTGTATACGAAAGCTCAATCTTCAGACCGCCTTCCACATCGGTTCCCGAAGTGAGAAGCTGATACTTGAGCTTGTCCAAAGCATCCGAAGAGTTGGAGATAAGCTCTCTGAGAAAGATCTCCTTGTTGGAATAAAGCGAATGGATGATCAAGTGCAGAAGCTGCGAAACCTCAGTCTTGAACTGTTTTCTTTCCATATAATATATCCTCCTGAATAAATGCTGATATCAATTAGGAAAGATAACCAAAAAAACCAATCAAGGCAAATGAAAAAAGGGACCTAAGCCCCTTTTTCCTCATTCTCCGGAAAAATTCTACTTCCAGAAGCATCTGTGGTCCTCAACAATCGCAGCTATCAAGGCTTCATCCTTGGTCGGTCCGCAGATCACCACATCCTTCTGACCCTTTTCAAAAACCTCTTCACAAGGAAGATCAAATGTGGGATTCAAGTCATTGCTTCCAGTAAGAGCAAGAAGCTGACGCTCGCTTATCCCATAGACAAGCCGCCTGACATTGGTCCAGTACATAGCTCCTGAACACATCACGCAAGGCTCTGCGGTCGAATACAGAGTACATTTCTCAAGCTTCTGTGGGCTGAACATACCGCCTGCCTTTATCATGAGCTGCGTCTCAGCGTGGAGACACGGACTTGTCTCTGACGAGCAGTTTCCCTGCGTCAGAAGCACATTTCCATCCTCATCGGCAAGAATAGCTCCAAAAGGATGATTCCCACCGAGCATCGATTCATGCGCAACCTTGACTGCCTCGTACAGAAGTTCAATATCCTTCTGCGTCATTTCCTGAAATTCCACATGCTTCATGGAATACATCATACACCAACCACCCCCCCTTGTCACTGTTTACTCCCCCATGCGCAATGCAGAATAAATTGCTTTACTTCAAAACAGAGACAGCTTCGGTGATCTTCTTCTCGTATGCAAGTCTTCCATACTTATCCACATCAGCCTTGCTCTTGGCGCCATGAGTAAGACAACCGGCACCGCCGATGCAGCCACCCTCACAAGCCATTCCTTCAATGAAGTTTCCAATCGGAATCTTCTTGTCCTTCTTCAGCAAAGCCATCTTGCAGGCGGCGATTCCATCACAGATCTCCGGCTTGAATTCAAAG
>JAAYFO010000139.1 GCA_012728215.1 Spirochaetales bacterium
GCATTCCAGAAGCATCAGGAAGTCTCCAGAGCCGGTGCTCAGGAGCAGTTCAAGGGTGGACTCCAAGATCATAGTGAGCTTACCACTGCACTTCATACAGCGACACATCTTCTGCATGAATCTCTTTGCAAGGTTCTTGGCGGTTATGTTAAGCAGCTTGGTTCCAATATCACAGCAGAAAGGCTTAGATTCGATTTCAACCATGATTGTCCGATGACCAAGGAAGAGATTCAGAAGGTCGAGGATATGGTGAATGAGCAGATCAAAAAGGATCTTCCTGTCGAATGCAAGGTCCTCACTCTTGATGAAGCCAAGGAAGAGGGAGCTTTTGCTCAGTTCTCTGCCAAGTATGGTGAGCAGGTGAAGGTCTATTCAATCGGAGATTTCTCAAAGGAAGTCTGCGGTGGCCCTCATGTGACCCACACTGGCGATATGGGACATTTCAGAATCCTCAAGGAACAGTCCTCCTCTGCTGGCGTGCGAAGAATCAAGGCTGTGCTTGAGAAATAATGAAGATTGCCTTGGTGTCCTGCTGCTTTGAGCGGGGAAATCTTTCTTACCCGCTTGGCGCTCTCTGTCTGGAGAGTGCGATAGCGCAGGATCCAGAGCTTTGCGGTTGCTCAACTGAACATTTTTCCTATGTTCTGAATAATGATGACCCAAAGAAGGCCGCTGCTGAGGTTTCTGCCTGGAATCCTGAAGCTGTCGGCCTTTCGGTCTATCTGTGGAACCGCAAATGGTTCGATTTGTTTTCTTCTGAATTGAAGAGCATTTCCAAAGCTGTTCTGTTTGCCGGAGGTCCTGAAGTGACCGCCAACCCAGGTTCTTTTGATTTGGAGAAGTTTGACTTCATCTGTGCTGGTGAAGGAGAGGAAGTCAATGTCAGAGCATTGGTTCAGCTTTCATCCGGCAATAATGTTGAAGGACCTGGAATCATCAGCAACCGTCATCCTGAATTCTCTTATTCATATCCCTCTGATCTGGATTCTTTGCCATCCGTGCTTCTTAGCGGGAAGGCAGACAGATTTCTGAAGGAAGAGACTACTGTTCTATGGGAAATGACCAGAGGTTGCCCTTTTGGCTGCGACTTCTGCTTTGAGTCCAAAGGTCTGCGTTCTGTCAGGCATTTCAACTTTGAGCGTCTTCAGTCCGAATTGGATGTGCTGATCCGTTTCAAGGTTCAGGATGTCTTTGTCCTTGATCCTACATTCAATACCGATCGGGAACGGACTGCACAGATTCTAAGGCTCCTTGTTGACAAAGCTCCATCATGGATGCATTTCAATTTTGAGGTCAGGGCTGAATTGCTTGATGAAAAGCTTGTCTCTCTGTTTGCAAGACTGTTCTGTTCTTTGCAGATTGGATTGCAGAGCATTGATTCAAAGGTTTTGAATTCGATTCATCGTTCTTTCAATAAGGATGTCTTTCAGCAGAAAGTTGACTTGCTGAATGAATATGGAGTTGTCTTTGGGCTTGATCTTATAATCGGACTTCCGTATGACAGTTTCGGTTCTTTTTCAAAGAGCCTGGATTTTGCAGTTTCCTGCAAGCCAAGCAATCTGGATATCTTCCGACTGGCGGTACTGCCTGGTACGAAGCTTTTTGACAATGCAGTGAGCTTCGGGCTTGAGTTTGACCATGATTCACCTTATCTTTTGAAGTCTTCGCCATCTTTTTTTGCAAGGGATCTCAAATTGGCGGAGCGGCTGAAGTCTGCTGCCGATCTTCTTTACACAAAGGGAGAGGCCTGCATGTGGTTTCATTCACTTTGTCAGGCATGCGGAATGACTGCGACTGAAGTTCTTGAGAGTTTCTGGGTGTTCTGTCCTGATTGTGGAAAGATGGAGTATGATGGCGACCGCCTTTATTCGCTTCAGGATGATTTTGTGCGGTACATGCTCAAGGACCATGGAAATCTCCTTCCAGCGCTTCTTTCATATATCGAATTTCATCAGGCTCTCTTTTTTCTTTATGATACTGGTGATTCCCCTGTGGCAAGGCTATGGTATGATCCCAACCGGTTGAGTCTTCTGGATGAGATGAATATCTTTGAATTTGCCCAGAAATATCCCCCTGCAAAGAAGCAGCAGAGCTTCGTTCTCTATCTGGATGCAGAAGGCAATCTGATGTTTGAGGAGACAAGGTGAACAAAGTACGTGTTGCTGTAAGTGCCTGTCTTCTGGGAAACGAATGCAGATATGACGGCAGGTCCAATCTGAACCAGGCCGTAAAGGCTTTGGCTTCCTCGTGTGAATTCGTGCCGGTCTGCCCTGAAGTCATGGGCGGGCTTCCAATTCCAAGGGAATGCGCCGAAATAAGAGGCACCACTGTCATCACAGAGAATGGTAATGATGTGACATCACAGTTTGTTCATGGAGCGGAACTTGCATTTGAGGCTGTCAGGCGCAGTGGCTGTGTTCTTGCCATTCTCAAGGCCAGAAGTCCTTCTTGTGGTGTGAAATCAGTATACGATGGGAGCTTTTCTCATACAGTAGTTGATGGCTCAGGCGTTTTTGCCGAATTGCTTGAAAAGGAAGGCATCCCTGTCTTTTCCGAGGAATCACTCGATCTGCTGGCTGATTATCTTTGCCGGCTTTGAAGATAATGGTCTGATTTATATTGGAAATGTCTTTCAGATTATTCATGAAAAGAATCAATATGTGGACAGTTTGCTATTATTTGCGAGAAAATCAACAAAAAACAGCAAAGTGTATCAAAAAATATTTACATTGATTGATGTTTTATCTATAGTTCCCTCTGGTAGTCGGATTTGACCATGCCAGTGAAATAACATGATAAAAGGTGATTTGAATGTTAAATAGAAATGGAAAGACAAATATCTGCATTATCATAGGCATCATCGTGCTGGTGTTGCTCAGTTCTTGTTCTCAGCACAAGATCAAGGAACCGTCCGATACGATGACGGTGAGGATTTTGCTTTCGCAGACAGAGGGATCATCTTCCAAGACTGTAGGGATTCCAAACGGAGACGATGGTTATCCTATCATTGCCGGTGCTGTGGCATACAGGGTGATTCTCGGTAACGAGACACAGACCACTACGGAGAGCCAGGTCAGTTTTGAAAATATCAAGGTAGGGAAAACAAATCTGACTGTATAGGGCTATTTGGATAATGAATTTGCTGATCCTGTTTCCTACTGTACTGAGACTGTGATGATTTCAGTCAATGGCGACAATCTCTTTTATCCTAAGCAGAACCTGATCTTTGATGATATTGGCAGTGAGCATTTCTTCGGGAACGTGTCTGTCTCCGTCAATTGGAGTGAAACATCAAGGGTTCTTGGTTCAATTGTTCTTGTCTGCGATGATGTGGCAGAAGAGGAAGACGGAAGGATAGTGGGAAACAAGGTTGTCACTGATGAGGAGAATTCTGCTTGCAAGGCGACTTTTGAAGCAAGGATTCCTGTCACGGGAAGATATGGACGGAACATGCATTTCCGTTTCTTTGATCATGATGGAAATCTTCTTGGCTATTCGGCAATGGAAGTGGACAAGGTCGCTGCTGGTCAGACTTCAGCACTGTTGAGTCAGGACGATTCCACAGTTTCAGAACTGAAACTGACTTCCAACGCCTTCAATCCAGGCAAGTCAGTGATTCAGCCAGGCTTTTTTATACTACACAAGGTGGTGAACTCAAGCTTTCATGGATGATGCCTTCCTCTTACAGTGCACTTTTGCTTTCCTTTTTCCCTGATGGCGATGTTTCCCAAAAGATTGAGAAACGGTATCTGGCTTCATCGGAGGGTTTGGTGAATCAGGCAAATCCAGAAGACAGGCTGATTTCGGAAGACGGGGTGTTCTCGACGGTGTTTTCGGGTCTGGCTCCAGACACAGGATATCGAGCAAGATTGGTTGTGATTCACAATGATGAAGGCCAGGATTATAACAGTGAGGTCTGTGAAGTCAGCAAGAAGACAGCTATACCACTATGCGGTCTGAATGTCGTTGCACCAAAGGATAATCCTTCCATTGGTGAAGTCGTCGAGCTTTCGGTGGTCACCGATCCTGTCGAAGCTACTGATCTGGGCTATGCGTGGAATTCTTCAAATCCTGAAGTGCTGAGTGTAATTGATGCTTCTCTTGGAAAATTCCTTGTAAATGGATATGGCGATGCTGTGGTGTCGGTGAATGCTGTGAACCAGAGAGTATCTGCATTGGGTTCTGTTTCGGTGAAGATGCCGGTTGTGAAGAATCTCCGTGCGGTGTCCAGCAGCAGATCTGTCAATCTCAGCTGGAGCAGTGTGGACCTTGCCTCTTCGTATTCCGTCAAGCGTTATGTTGATGGCGTGGCAGAAGGTGTACAGACTGTAGTCGAACCTCGTTTCATTGATTCTGACCTTCAGGTTGGGAAGAAGTACTCTTATTCTGTCAAGGCTAACGGAACAAGTGGAAATCTGGATGTTTCCGGTTCATTCAGTGCACAGACCACTGCAATCGAACCCGCGACTCCGACTATTGTCATCAGTGAGATTAAATCTCCTGAAAATGTCATTTCCGCCTTTACGCAGGCCGGCAGTATCCAATTGGTCCAAGGTCAGTCATTCTCCATTGCTCTTATGCAGGATGTCGAAGGAGTGTCAAAATACCAATGGTATCTCAATGGCCTTTCAAATCTGATTGCCTCCAATGACAGTGGAACGAAGATCGTCACAATCGATGGAAACACAAAGGGATTGAATGCCTCCAAGGTAGGGCAGGAGCAGTATCTTACATTGAAGATGATCAGAAATGGGGAAGCCTTCTCTGCAGTTTATTCTTTCACTTTTGTCAACGTACCAGTTTCTGATGTTGTTCTTTCCTCAGCGAATCCAACCAGATTCATCAAGGGTACATCATCCGTGCTCTTGGCAAGTGTTATTCCTGAGAATGCCGATATCAGCGGACTGACATGGCATAGCAGCAACCCAAAGATTGCCCGAATCGATGATGATGGACAAGTCACTGTCCTCACAAAGGGTGCAGTTTCATTCACTGCTGTTTCTGTGGCAAACTCAGAAGCAAA
>JAAYFO010000140.1 GCA_012728215.1 Spirochaetales bacterium
AGGTTGCAGGTGTATTCATTCAAGTGTTTCCTTTCAATATGAACACTGTTCATGTTAGCAGAACATCATGTCTCTGGCCAATGACTCATACATGCTCATCAAACCGAAACCTGAATGAATACGACCAAACCCTTTCACTTTCGCCTGCCTTTGTGGATGTGACTTTATTACAAAGAAAAAAGACGACAAGGTGCTATCATCAGGACATGAATCAAGGAGCAGGAATATGGGTACCTATGTTTTGACTGGAGCGTCCTCCGGTATTGGAGCTCGGACAAAGGAAGGGTTGCTGAAACTTGGACATCAAGTAGTCAACATCGATTATGCCAATGGCGACATCCAAGCGGATCTGACCAAGGACAGCGACAGACAGAAGGCAATTGACGAGGTTTTTGCTCTCTATCCAGACGGAATAGACGGAGTTATCTGTAATGCAGGAGTAGGACCGACGGCAAAGCCGGAAGTCATCTTTGCATTGAACTACTTTGCGGCAGTTCGCATTGCTGAAGGATTGAGGCCACTTCTGAAGAAGAAGAAAGGAGCCTGCGTAGTAACGAGTTCCAATTCAATCACACAGTCAACTGTAAGGAAGGATTGGGTTGACACTCTCACAAACGTTGCCGATGAAGAAAGAGTATTGGAATTTGCACGGGAAATTCCCCAGGAAAGCGCACATTCCTGCTACAGTTCTTCCAAGTATGCACTTTCACGCTGGGTAAGAAGAGTTTCCGGCTCATGGGCGGTGGACGGGCTCAGAATCAATGCTGTGGCTCCTGGCAACACTACGACTCCGATGACTGCAAACCTCACAGCACAGCAGATGGAAGCAGCTCTTCTGATTCCAATTCCAACGCGTTACGGCAAAAAGGAATTTCTAGACGCCGAGGAAATAGCAAATGGCATCATCTTCCTGTCAAGCAAGCAGGCAAGTGGAATAAATGGCGTCATCTTGTTCATCGATGGTGGAATCGACGCACTACTGCACAGTGAAAGGATTTGAATATGGTTAAGATATTGGATTTCGTACAGGCACTTCAGGATGGTAAAGCCGCTGAATTGGCCGACTTGTTTTCTATGAATGCCGTGCTGCATGATTCATCCATGCTGAAATTGAGAGAGGAACCAATGCATCTCGAAGGAAAGTTTGCCATTGAGATGATGTTCCATCACAAATTCGGATTCAATGGCGGTGGATACAAGATAAGAGCAATCAAATGCAGAGATGAAAACCGTTCCTGGTATTTCATATTCTACGGAGGAATCGTAGTCAACGTCACCGCTCAGATTGAGGAGCGTGATGAAGAAGGCAAGATCAAACGCCTTAACATCTATCCGCTGTAGCATCTGCTGAGCATCAAGGGAGAAGAGCAGCATCAAATACTGCACTTCTCCTTTTTTTCAAATCAAAGACCAATGCGTGAATAGCCCTTCATCATTCTTTCTACTTCATCTTCAAAATGCCCACCTGAATTCATCTCGAAGAACACATTCGCCCCTTTCTCCTCCAAAAGCCGCTTGACAGCATTGGTGCAGTCCAAGACGGCTGCCAACCTTGCATTCCTTGATACCGATTCACACTCACCAAGTGAAAGATAGACTTCAGGGGAACTGCTCTTGAGAGAATTGTTCCGGACAAAGTC
>JAAYFO010000141.1 GCA_012728215.1 Spirochaetales bacterium
AGACCATACTTCAATCCATAGATCGAACTTTCCATTGCTGCACGGCAGATGTTTTCCTGTGTCATGTTCTCCATTGTCAGTCCAAGGATGCATCCTTTGCCGTTGGGATAGTTTGGCGTTCTTTCACCATTGAAATAAGGAATCATTATGACGTTGCCTGCCCCGATGCCGCTGGATGCGGCCAGACGGTCAAGCTCCTTGACTGATTTCTCAAGTATCTTCCTTGTCATCTCGCTTGATACTGTGCAATTCATTGTGCAAAGCAATGGAAGCCAGCTATCGGTGCTGGAGCAGAATGCCGCAAGCCTTCCTTCTTCGTCGATGACCGGCGAATCAAAGGCTCCGTAAAGCGTGCCGCTTGTTCCCAGGCTCATTGTCAGCGAGCCACTTTCCACTGTTCCGGTTCCAATGGCTCCCATCATGTTGTCACCGCCACCACAGGAGACGGGGATTCCTTCAGGAATTCCGAAAAGAGAAGCCGCCTTGTCGCATACAGTGCCACTTGGCTCCCACGATCGTATCAGTCTGGGAAGCAAGGACTTGAGATCCCGATCACAGTCCATCGCATGAAGGATAGGGTCGGACCAGCAACGATTCCTCACATCAAAGAATCCAGTTCCGCTTGCATCGCCGTACTCCATGGTGAACTCACCGCTGAGTATATAGTTCAGATAGTCATGGGGAAGAAGAATATGCGCAAGCTGCGAATAAAGCTCAGGTTCCATTTCCTTCATGTGGACTATCTTGGCACAGGTATACCCTGTCTTGATTTCATTTCCAGCAAGGCGGATCACCGCTTCCTTTCCGCCGAGGGCATTGTTTATTTCATCACACTGAGCCGAGGTGGAGGTGTCGCACCAAAGCTTGGCTGGGCGAAGTGGATTGCCATCTGAATCAAGTGCGACAAAACCATGCTGCTGTCCGCTGACCCCTATGGCCTGAATCCGGGATCGGATTGATGAATCAATCTGGGAGAAGCACTTTCGTGCGGCCTCAACCCACCATGCAGGATCCTGCTCACGGCTTCCGTCTGCCTTGGAGATGAGTTCATGGGGAGATTGTGCCAATGCGATTGACTTCTTTTCATCCGTGTCATATATGAGCACCTTTGTACTCTGAGTTCCATTATCCAAACCCGCAACAATAGCCATCTGTCGCCTCCTAGGAAATTATGTGATAAAGAAACTAAAAAAACAAGTGCCATTTTTCAATGGCGAAACATGTGATTCAAGCTGGTTCATTCTTCCCTTGAGATGATAAAGAAGATATACTCCACTCTTATGGAATCAACATACAGAAAGGGACTTATCATTGGTTTTGTCGGGGTGTATATCTTCTCCTTCGACTCGGTGCTCATCCATGCCAGCAATGGCGGTGGATTTCAAGCTGCGTTCTGGCGTGGACTGTTCATGGGACTTAGCCTTTTGTTACTGTTTTTGATCAGGAACTGGAAGAAGAATCCATGGAAAACCTTTATTTCTGGAGGAGCGCCAATGTGGATGTCCGGTGTCGCTTGGACATTCACCGGCTTGATCTTCACTTTGGGAATCCAATTTGGGGCATCGACAATCACATTGGTCATGCTCAGCATGGGACCGCTGTTCACTTCGCTTTTCTCCTGGCTATGGATAAAGGAGAAGCCAAGCCCAATCACGCTTGCCGCTTGCTTTGCGGCGGTTGCAGGAGTGATGGTAATGTATCTGGGCTCATTGTCCAGCGTTCCCACGGCAGGTCTGATTCTGGCTTTGATCCTTCCTGTCCTAATTGGGTTCAACATGACGAATCTTAGAAAGAACCCTGAAACTGACAGACTCCCAATCTGCATGATCGGTGGATTCGGGTCTGCATTGGTATCCATGGTGTTCTGCCTTGCCAAGGGAAGCTTCGTTTCACCGCAGATGAGCATTCTTCCGTTGGCGCTTCTGGGATTGGTCGTCCTCCCGATAGGGCAGATAATGGTTTCCAGCAGCTCAATCTACTTGAGTGCTACTCAGTCCGCCTTGATCAATTCCCTGGAATCAATCTGGGGTATCGTTCACTTCATGGTGATCTGGCATGAAGTTCCTGATGGAAACACGATGATCGGTGCGGCTATTGTGATGGTTTCTATCATCGCCAATGCCGTGCTTGTGCCTCTGTATGCAAAGTTCAGAGCGAAAAGAGGAAGTAAAGCCAATTAGCGCTGATTCCTGCTATCAAACCGCCAATGGTGTGGAATGCAATGGCCTTTCCTGTCAGTTCGGGACACTTCAATGTGTTCATCATTGCCACATGGGTGGAAAGGTACCCCGAAAAGCACATGCACATTGCAGTGAATACCGCCACATCACGCTGACCGATGAGTCCGTTGATGAGCATCTGTGGAATCAGGGCTATGCCTGCGGCTGATGCTCCAAGTGCAGTTATTGGGATAGCTATCGCTTCCGGGCTGGAGAATCCGAACAATGGCTTTATAATGAAAGATAGCTGGCTTCCAATCCATGGAAGCAGGGGAAAGCCTTCATATGCGCCTCCGGTGTAGACTCCTTCCGGTCCTGGCCCTTTGCTTAGCATCATCACGATGGTGCAGATGATCACTATTCCAGGTGCCATTCCTACTCCAAGTCTGACACCTGCCGCACCTCCATCCAGAAGAGAGGTGAAGAATCTGATTCCTGCGCTTTTCTTCATTCCCGCGTTGCCTTCGTCTTCATCATTCACATCGTCAACTTCGCAGTATTGATCGGCTCCATATATCTTTCTGGTGTAGTGAAGCATCAGTCTCGTGCTTATGATGCATCCGATGATGGCCCCAAGATTGCCTATAAGAGCCGCTTTTGCATAGGATTGACCTGTGATGGTGAAGAAACCAAGGACGGAAGTAGTTATTATGGCTCCCATGCCGAAGCCGGTGCCGATATTCGCCAATGCGGGTAGCTGATATTTCTTGAAGCAGTGCTTGAATTCCTTGTTTTCTGCAAATGCCAGTATGCTGGGATTGTCGGAGAAGTACGTCATCACCACACCGATGGAGCAGGCTCCGGGCATTCCGAAAAGGGGCTTCATCAGCGGATAAAGGAGTCTGTCGAGCAATCCGACTACGCCGAATTCGGAAAGCACACCGGCAATGGCACTCATGATTATCGCTATCGCGGCAATGTAGAGCACGGTGTCCTTGAAAAGTGCATAGGCAGTGTTCATCATGGTGGAGAACAGGTTGACAATCCCCATCCGGATTCCCAGCAATGTGAAGAATCCAAGAAACAAAGCCAGGAATATGAAGGTCTCAGCCTTGATCTTCTCTTTCTTTCTCTTTTGCATTGCAACATTGTATGACTAGACAATACTGACTTCAAGCTAGAAAGAGAACAAGTGAACAGTTATCCGATATTTGGATTATTATGCACCATATGCTGCATGGTTTTTCATTTTCCAAACATCACCGTCATATGCGGAAGATCAATGTGACTTCTTGGGATAAGTCGAATCAGAACAGGCGTCAGGATAAAAAAGAAGCAGGTCATCATCACTTTCTGTGACTGCAACCTGCTTCATGCTATTGCGATCTGTGCTTATTTTTCCTTGGTAAGGCTTCCTTTCTGTGCTCTTGTCTTGGAATAGACAAAGAGTAGAAGAGTACCGATCACACCGGCGGAGACTGCATTGGACAAAGCGGCCACCCATCCCTGAGTGAATACGAGTGATGCAGGCTCGGCATAGATGATGACATCAAGTGTTGGTGCAATCAGCATCCATGAAACGACGTTGGCAATCACCTGATAGATATTGAATCTCAGCATGTCCTTGCCTGTGAAGACGCCGTTTTCAACATCCAGCTTTGAATAGCAGAGACCCATGATGAAGCAAGAACAGCCTGAGGCAATTACCCAGCTCCACCAGGCGCTGCCATACTGAACACTGTCGCTGATGGCATGGCCGATGAATGCAATCAGTCCACCTGCGATAGGTCCGAACAGAGCGGCGAAGAAAGCTCCCACGCCATATGCCGTCTGAATCTCAGTGTTAGGTATTCCCGTAGGAATCTTCACATACATGAAGAGCAGTGTGAACAGAGCGGCTCCTATGCCTGTTGCAACGATTGTCTTGGTTGTAACCTTGAACAGTTTTTTTTCTTCCATAAATTCCTCCATACGAATATTGATATTATCGATTTCCATCTTTGCAAAGTCAAGAAAATGGATTCCAGAAACGAGAGTGGTTTATGAATACTGAGAGCAATATGGATGTTGAAAGAACCAGAAAGCACAGAATTATCGCAATCCAGTCTCTTGTAGCCATCGGCTTGGCACTGTACCAGGTGCGTCTGCGGCTCTTTCCAAATCCTCTCAGGTCCATCGCATTGGTGACGATCTCTATTCTGTCCAGCGTCACAAGAATCAGTGGAAAGCAGATGTTCACTGTGTTCTTCACACGTGTCATGAACTTCTCCTTCTTGCTGAGGTCCAGGCCTCGGCTCTGCTGGGCAAGTGCTATGTCGTTGTAGTTTCTGATCATCTCGGGGAAGTATCTCAATGTGAGGGAGACAGGGTAGGCCGCCTTGTAGCTCAGTCCGGCCTTGTTCAGCGATGCGGCGAACTCACTTGGATTGGTAGCCAGGAAGAACAATATTCCTATTGGAATCGCCGAAGCGTACTTGGCGGATTTTGTCAGCTGGTAGAGCAGCTGCTCATAGCTCAAGGTGTAGTGCTCGGAAAACGAGAAGATTGGATGAAAACTGCCGTAGAGGGTTTCTCCGTATCGCGGTGAGAAGATGAATGTGAGGACGAAGTTCAAAATGATGAACACTGAGACATAGATCAGCATCATTCTGATGCGCTTCAGTCGGATGTCCGCCACTCTCAGGATTATGAAGCTTATCGTCCCGACTCCTATGATGAAGCGGATGTCATAGCTGAACATCACCGATGCCGACAACAGGATGAAGCAGATGAACTTGGTGAAGCCTGTGAGATTGTAGATGATGTTGTCTTTTTCCACATAGTCGAAAAGCTTGGATTTCATCATAATGCGACTTCCTTGTCTCTCTGTATGAACGACAGGACAAAACCTTCTCCGTCTTCAATTCCTGCCTTTTGTGCAAGTTCATACAGTGAAGTGACCTTCAGACTTGCCCTGTCGGAGATTTCAATGTCTGAAAGAATTTCCGATGGGCGTCCTTCCTTGATCATCATTCCGTCGGAAAAGACGAATGCCCTGGTAGTGTATTCAAGCATGAGATGCATGTCGTGGGTGATCATTATGATGGTGACGCCGAGCTGATTGAGACTTCGGAGGAACTCCATTATTTCGGTATATCTTCGATAGTCCTGTCCAGCAGTTGGCTCGTCGAGGATTATCACCTTGGGATTCATCACCAGAATGGAGGCTATCGTCACTCTTTTCTTCTGACCGAAGGAAAGGGCGGAGATAGGCCATTTCCTGAACGGAGACAGTGAACAGATTTTCATGGTTTCATCTACTCTTGCTGCAATCGTTTCCTCGTCAACTCCACGAAGACGCAGTCCCAATGCAATTTCATCATAGATCATCGGCTTGCAGATCATCTGGTTCGGGTTCTGCATCACGTACCCGATGTATGCAGACCTTTCCTTGATGCTCAGCCCTGCCATGTCTTTGCCATCGAGAAGAATCCTTCCGGAGTCTTCCTTTACAAAACCGCACAGAAGCTTGGCTAGCGTGGATTTCCCTGCTCCATTTGTTCCGACGATTGCAACCATTTCTCCTTGATGAATCTTCATCGATACGTCCTTGATGATCTTTCTCCTGCGGCTGTAGGAGAAGTTCAGGTGTTCGATTTCCAGAATAGGAGGACGCTTGTTCTCTTCAGGCTGGGTGACCTGTGCTGCATTCCAGGCCTTGAGCCTGTCCTTGACCTTCGCTATGTAAAGCGTTTCCAGCCTTCCGGGATGAATGTCCTCGGTGATGGTGACTTTTGCGGCTCTCAATGCTCCGATGTACAGAGGCTCCCTTATGCCAAGCGGTGGAAGTATGCTTCGGCTCATTATCTGGTCAGGCGTCATGTCGGCGACGATTCTGCCATCTGACATCACGACGATTCTGTCAACATCACGATACAGCACATCCTCAAGCCTGTGCTCGATGATTATGACGGTCTTGTCATATTGATTCTTTATCTTGTCGATCAGGTCGATTGCTGTCTTGCCGGTCAGCGGGTCGAGAGAGGCCAGCGGTTCGTCGAACAGAAGGATATCGACGTCATGAACCATGACACCGGCAAATGACACTCTCTGCTTCTGTCCTCCAGATAGTTCCTGTGGGGCGGAAGAGAGCAGCTTGTCCATTCCGACTATCGCTGCGGCTTTGTGGACTATCTCCTTCATGCTGCCTTCCGGAGTGCATTCGTTCTCAAGTGCAAAGGCTATGTCCTCTCCTGCGCTTAGGCCAATGAACTGTCCATCTGGGTCCTGTAGAACTGTACCGACCGTACTGGACAATTCGAAGATGCTCTGATCTCTTGTCTCCTTTCCGTTGACAATGAGAGAGCCTTGAATTTCTCCTTTCATTGAGAATGGAATCAGACCGTTTATGCAGTTACCCAAGGTGGACTTGCCACTTCCCGAGGCTCCTGCGATAAGAATCTTCTCACCTTTGTGTATTGTCAGATTGATATTGTGCAGAGTTGGTTCTGCCTGTGCATAGTATTGAAACGAGAAATCCTTGAATTCGATGATCGGGTCATTTTTCATTTCTTGCATGAGAACTGTATCCGCCAATCAATTCCGGTGCCGATGTTGTATATACTGGAGAAGCTACCCTGGTTTACGGCCAGTCCAACCCGATAGAGGGAATTCACATAGATCACCGGTTCGCCGATGCTGACTTCTGCAAATGAGAAGCCATACTTGACGCTGCCACTGTAGCATATCCGGCCTTCGTGGGATATCTTCACATCAATGGTGTCACCGACCTTTGCGTTGGTCGCTTCCAGAAAATCCGCACGTGGAATATTGGTCCACAGCGATCCATATCGGACATCCAGGATGTCTATGCAGCCTTCCACCGTTCCCTGCGATAGCGACACTGATCCCAACTGCAGCTTGACGATTGTTTCAGCAGGATATGACGGTCCCGTCTCTGAGAACTTCATCTTTCCTGAAGCGAGCTTGGCTCCAGTGTATGCATAGACGTCTCTGCCATGGAAAGTGTATGAGTTTTCGGAATTCTTGAGCCGATTCCGAGTTTCGTCGATTTCCCTGACGTTGCTGATTCCGACAAAGGCGGCCAGATGAGTCAGTGTGCCGTTGTCCGGAGTGACTATGTAATGACCCTGCGCTGTCTCTGCAACAAGGCTCTTTCGGCTGCTGCCGACCCCTGGATCAACTACTGATACGAACACTGTTCCCTTGGGCCAGTATTCCACACTTTGGAAAAGCCTGTATGAGGCTTCCCAGATGTTGTATGGAGTAATATCATGTGTAAGATCAAACACTTCAAGGTTTTCATCCATCTGAAGAGCAACACCTTTCATCGCGGCGACGGCACCGTCCACAAGTCCGAAATCTGTCTGAAGAACCAAGCAATTTTTCATTTTTCAAGCCTTATTGTGATTAATATACTCCACTTCAGTCTTTTTCACAACTGTGCAGGTTTCCTATGATTCAGTCATTCCGGTTCTTTGCAGTTGCAATCTGCGCATGGCGGCAGATTGCGTCAAATGTCTCAGGGCTGATATCATGCTCGATTCTGCATGCGTCCTTCCTGGCGATGTCGATGGGGACACCAAGATGTACAAGAAGCTGTATGAGAGCCTTGTGTCTGGTGTAGATTCTTTGAGCAATATCCAACCCTTTATCAGTCAATGTAATCAGGTTCTTCTCGTCCATGGTGATGTAGCCGTTCTCTCTTAGTCTCTTGGTGCAGTGACTTACACTTGGCTTCTTCACATTGAGCTTTTCGGCGACATCAATTGATCTGATATAGCCGTGCTCTTCCTGAAGCATCAGCATTGCCTCAAGATAATCCTCAGCAGATTCCTCAATTCTAATTCCAACGTCTTTTTCCATGTCGATTATCCTTGTTCAATTATTTCAGACTCATAAGCTACTGTCAACAAGAAGAGATTTACTTCAAAAAAGCAATTTGATTGAGCTTGACATAAACTGCTGGGAAATGCTAATAAATTATCAGTTAGACGTGTCTAACTCTTTGGCCTGAAGAAAGGATTCTTCAATGGAGGAATATATGAATATCAACAGCATCATGGTTTTGGCGATTGTCGTGATCATCAC
>JAAYFO010000142.1 GCA_012728215.1 Spirochaetales bacterium
TAAGATGCTTGCGTCCCATGTTTTCCTCCGTGTGTCTATGATTTATTGAGAAACCAATAGTAGCACAGGAATCATGGGACTTCATATTTCTCTTTTCCTTCTGGTTGTTTTCAAGTGGACATTTTACATTACTGCTCGCGTCACTTCTCTTTCTGAACTATTTTGCTTTGTATTTCGCTTTGTTTCTGTTAGAATGACTTGATATGGAGGCGGTCATGAATCGAATATTGAAAAAGGAACAGTGGTCAACGGAAGTCTTCTCGATGGATATAGATTGTCCACTGATTGCAAGGCAGCACAAGGCCGGTCAGTTTGTAATACTTCAGCTGGGAGGGGATTTCAATGAACGGTTCCCTCTTACCATTGCTGATTCCGATCCAGTGAAAGGAACTATCACTATAGTGGTTCAGGCTGTGGGTGCTTCGACGCACAAGCTTGTGAGAATGAATGTCGGCGATGAGATTCCAAATATCCTTGGGCCACTTGGTCATCCGACTGATATCGAGAAGTTCAAAAAGGTCGTATGCGTAGGCGGCGGCATAGGTGTGGCTCCTCTGCATCCGATTGCCAAGGCCATGAAGGCAGCTGGAAATGAGGTGAGGATCATAATCGGAGCGAGGAACAAGGATCTGGTTATCATGGAGAGCATGATGCGAGACATCGATCCTGAACTCATCGTGGTCACGGATGATGGCAGTTATGGCCGCAAGGCTCTTGTCACTGTTCCTTTGAAGGAGCTGTGCGAGGAATGGAAGCCTGACCTGGTGGTGGCCATCGGGCCTCCGGTGATGATGAAGTTCTGTGCACTCACGACATTGCCTTTCGGCGTGAAGACAGTTGTGTCGTTGAACACGATAATGATAGATGGAACTGGAATGTGCGGTGGCTGCAGAGTCAGTGTAGGTGGCGAGACAAAGTTTGTCTGTGTTGATGGTCCTGAGTTCGATGGACATAAGGTGGACTGGAACAACATGCTTTCCAGACTTGGCACCTTCAAGTCGCAGGAAGCGGAAGAGCACCACAAATGCCATATTGAACTGAATATTCCACAAGGAGAGGCATGATCATGAAGACGAGAGAAGAACTTGACGTGATAGCGAAAGGGCTGCGGAAAGACAGCTACACCATGAAGGAAAGGATGGCGATTCCTCTTCAGGAGATGCCTGTGCAGAAACCAGAGGTCAGAATTCACAACATGAGTGAGGTTGCTCTCGGTTTCACAGAGAATCAGGCAATTGTTGAAGCCAATAGATGCCTTTCCTGTAAGAACCATCCATGCATTGACGGGTGTCCTGTCAGGATCGATATTCCTGGTTTTGTCGGTAAGGTGGCGGTTGGTGATATCAAGGAAGCTTATTCGATTATCAGCGACAGCAGTCTTCTTCCTGCAATCTGCGGACGAGTCTGTCCTCAGGAGAATCAGTGTCAGAAATTCTGCACTGTCGGAAAGGCAAGAAAGGATGTGGAGCAGTCAGTTGGAATCGGACGGCTTGAAAGATATGTTGCGGATACCATGCGAGCCGAAGGCTATGATCCTCTTCCTTCGATTGCCCCTCCGACAGGAAAGAAAGTCGCAGTGGTAGGAAGCGGTCCTGCTTCGATTTCCGCAGCGGCTGATCTGAGAAAGGCCGGACATGATGTGTATATGTTCGAGGCTCTGCATAAGGGTGGCGGGGTGCTTGTCTATGGTATTCCTGAGTTCAGGTTGCCAAAGAAGATCGTCGCTTCCGAACTAGGGAAGCTTGAGAAAATGGGTGTTCATATCGTCACTAACTTCCTGGTTGGCAGAACCATGACTTTGGAGACGATGATGAAGGAGGAGGGATTCGATGCTGTCTTCGTGGGAAGCGGTGCAGGTCTTCCGAAGCTCCTTGGTGTTCCAGGAGAGAACCTTGTCGGGGTCTTCTCGGCAAATGAATACCTCACACGCAGCAACCTCATGCATTCATACGATACTGAAAATGCATTGACTCCTCACATTGTGTCCAGGAAGGTCGCGGTCTTTGGAGGTGGCAACGTCGCCATGGATGCCGCAAGGACGGCGTTGAGACTTGGAGCTTTGGAAGTCACCATTGTCTATAGAAGAAGTGAGGAAGAACTTCCCGCCCGACGAGAGGAAATCGGACATGCAAAGGAAGAAGGGGTCAAGTTCCTTCTTCTTCATGCTCCTGTTTCGGTGGAAGGTGATGAGAATGGTCATGTGAAGGGTGTGATTCTTCAGACTTGCGAGCTTGGTGAACCTGATGCTTCAGGCCGAAGAAGTCCAGTTCCAATTCCGGGCTCTGAGAAGTTCCATGAGTTCGATACTGTCATTCCGGCAATCGGAAATGGTTCAAACCCACTGATCAAGATGACGACACCTGCCATCGAGACAAACCGAAGAGGAAACTTCATTGTAAATGAAGACACTCTGGAAACATCGATACAAGGCGTGTTTGCTGGTGGCGACATAGTTCTGGGAGCAGCAACTGTGATTCTTGCCATGGGGCAGGGACGCAAGGCCGCCAAGGCCATGAATGATTATCTGGCAAGGTAGCGATGGAGAACATTTGCTTTCTCGACAGCACAGACAAGGTCGGGGCAATTCGGTCAATCATACGCAGTTGCCCTGCTTTCTCGTCACTTCCTGATCCTGAAAGCTTTATGTCTTCCGTTCTTGAGCGGGAAGCTTCCGGTTCGACAGATGTCGGTCATGGTGTTCTCGCTTCTCATGGTCAGATTCCGAATCTGAAGTCAGTGCATGCCGGGCTGGGTGTCATTCCAGCCGGCATCACCGTTGAGCATGGCACAACGATAAATCTGATCTTTGTATTCGCCAGCGATCCGGAGCGTTATGATCTTTATGTTTCGAAACTCTCAGCACTTCTTGGATGTGTGCATGATCTGCATACGAGAAAGGCGCTTTTGGAAGGTCGCTTCGAGTATTCCGGGGTACAGAGGATATGCGGGATACTGAATCCTTCCCTTGGAAAGAAGGAAGCGAGGCATAAGGCTCTTTCAATGCTCAGGTCTGCATCTTTCCCGAGCAGGGAGACTGTAGTCGACGCAGTGTGCGCCACCCCTTGTTTCATTGATTCAGATGATATTCTGGCATTTTGCCCTTTGTCCACTGAAGTGGATGTGTCGGGTGTCATAAGCAATGCCTTGGACTTGGGAAAGCGAGTATGGCTCCCTGTGTGTCTGGGGCAGCATGAAATGAAGTTCGCCAGAATAAGTGGCTCCTGCTGGCGTGATGGGCTTATCAGATCTGGAAATGGAACATTCTGTCCGGTTAATTGTGATTTTCTCGATATTTCATCTGTTGAATCTGC
Organism: Spirochaetales bacterium; assembly: GCA_012728215.1. Taxonomy (GTDB): domain Bacteria; phylum Spirochaetota; class Spirochaetia; order Sphaerochaetales; family Sphaerochaetaceae; genus JAAYFO01. The sequence continues at coordinate 3,312 of JAAYFO010000142.1, forward strand.
CTGCATCCTGATTCCAGGCCTGGCATTTGATTTATTCAATCATCGACTCGGCCGAGGGGGAGGCTTCTACGACAGCTTTCTCAGCTCGATTCAGGCAAATGAACATTTCTTCAGAATCGGTATTTGCATTGAGGCCCAGATGGGAATATGGTTCCCAGTGGAGATGCATGATCAGACTTTGGATGATGTGATCGTCATTCATTCAGCAAAAAATACAAAATAATAACCAGTTTTTCCATTTTTTCACGATGTAATGCTAAAACTGAATAATGCCTATATTATTACAATCATGATTATTTTGCTGTCTGCTTCTATTGGAATATATATAAAACCTTTGGATGGAGAAGATTCTGTTTGTGAGAATCTCATATCTACAACAGGAAACGCATTCAGAGAAACAGATTAAGCCTAAAGGGAACTATAAGTGCCCAAGTTTTTCAGGGAAAAAAGATATTACAGCTATGCTTGAAGACTTCAGGTTCAACTGTAAAAGAATTTCCGCATCTGAAAATTCAGCTGTTGATGAATCATGGAACACAAAAAGCAAGGCGATCGGGCATAAATAAGCATAACTAACATGGATAAGCCAAAAGTGTATTGATTCCTTCGATCGTTCCTTCTTGACAACATACTTCATGCAAGCACCTCCCCAAATTCCTGATACTCTTCAACGTCCTGGCTGTCATAGTCCAGATAACCAATGAACTCCTTAACGTACTCTGCAAAATCCATGCTTCCCTCCTGTAACCCAATTCCGGGCTATAAAAAAGTGGCGCTTCCGCAATGGAAACAACCACTTTCACATAGTCTGAGAATAGAAGAGCCGCCCGATTGAAGGCGGCTCATATCATCGTCATTTTTCCGGCTTGTTCCGGCTCATGTCCTCCCGAATCAGTCTCTTGATGTAGGCGTTGATATTGTCTACGCCTTCCAGATATGAATAAATATCAGGGTCAGAGTTTTTGATATTCTTGTAGCTATTGTCATTCTGTTTTCTTTTTCATACTTTTTGACTTTTTCAGGATTGTTTTTAACCCATTCATTTTGAGCTTCGTTTCTCTTTGTTTTATCAGAATCCCAAGCGATACCTTCAGCTCTCCGCTTCTTCATGTACTCCCTAAGATACTCTTTACGCTTTTCAGCCCTTTCTTCGGGCGTCAGGGTAGTTGCCCTTGCCATGTATTGTGAAACTCCTTCACACACAAGGACAACCCAAAACCCGTCCTTTTCAATCTTGTCATTTTGATTCCATATTACAAGAGATAAAAAGAGACAAGAATGGCAGCATAAATGGTGAATCCGATAAAAGCTTGACCATCAGCGAATCGGATAGAAATGCCTTCATCAGTTCATTGATTAACTCAAGTCATGGTGATCTTGGATTTATACTTATCGGTATAGAAATTCATCGCATAATCGCAGAACATCACGCCGTCTACGGAAGGATTCCAGTCTGTTTTCCTGTTCTTCTTTTTTATCTGTTTTCAGCCCATTCCATGGCTTCTTCTTTCGTGTA
>JAAYFO010000143.1 GCA_012728215.1 Spirochaetales bacterium
TCTCGGGTACATTCGTGTCAGTGATGCTTACCATGTTCCTCGCCTATCCGCTTTCCAGAAAAGAATTCTACGGGCGCAAGACCATCACCACGATGATGATAATCACAATGCTGTTCTCAGGTGGAATGATTCCTCTTTTCCTCGTCGTCAAGCAACTTGGAATGTACAACACCATATGGGCGATGATTCTTCCAAACGCGATAACGGTATGGAACGTAGTCATAGCCAGGACATTTTTGCAGGAGAACATCACAAATGACCTGTATGATGCGGCCCAGATTGATGGCTGCTCCGACATAAAGTTCCTGTTCAAGATTGTCTTCCCGCTTTCCGGCGCAATAGTGGCGGTTCTGGCATTGTTCTATGCAGTGTCACAGTGGAACAAGTATATGGATGCGTTGCTCTATCTTCAGGACAAGAAGCTTTATCCTCTGCAGATAGTGCTTAGAAACATCCTGATCATCAACAGCTCCACTCCGAGCATGATGACCGACGTCGCCGCAGCCGCTAAGTACCAGGGACTTAGCCAGACAGTGCGATACGCAGTCATAGTAGTGGCAAGCCTGCCGCTTCTGATTGCATACCCGTTCGTTCAGAAGTTCTTCGTCAAGGGCGTGATGATCGGGTCAGTAAAGGGTTGATGTCATTCCGTGGGGAATGCTCAAATATGAGAGATATAAAAACTAGGAGGTTTTTATGAAAAGAAGAACAGTAGCGACACTGATTGTAGCAGTTCTGGCTGCAGCTTGCCTGTTTGCAAACGCAGCTCAGGAAAGTGCACCAGTAAAGGTCGAGTACACTCCGAACGGAGAGTACCCGATTGTGAAGACACCGATTACAGTAGACATCATGGTTGTTCAGCCACCATGCGTTGAGGATTTCAATACCAATGAATTCTCGAAGTACATGGCTAAGAAGACCGGCGTGAATGTGAATTTCATCATGGTTCCTGAGCAGACTGCAAAAGAAAAGCTGTCATTGACTCTTGCTTCAGGTGACTACCCGGATGCTTTCCTCGGATTCGGAATCGGAAGCGATCTGGAAGCCACATACGGCACGCAGGATGGACTTTTCCTCCCTCTGAACAAGTACTACGACAAGAATTGGATGCCAAACATGATGAAGGCATTCGAGGACTTTCCAGGTGCAGTCGGATATTTGACCAACATTGATGGAAACATCTATTCCCTCCCAAGACTGGAAGGCTGCTTCCACTGCTCCAACATGGCGAAGATGTTTGTCTATCAGCCATTCCTCGACAAGCTCGGACTCAAGACTCCGACCACTACCGAAGAGTTCTATCAGGTTCTGAAGGCCATCAAGACCAAGGATCCTAACGGAAACGGCAAAGCTGACGAAATTCCACTCGCTGGTTCCATCGTCGGATGGGCGGACAATCTTGAGAGATTCCTTCTCAACTCCTTCATCTACTGCGACATTGATACCAACATCAACGCAAATGCAATCGGCAACGTCGGTTTCCTGATGAATGGAAAGAAGGTCGACACCTGTGTGAACAAGGATGCCTATCGTGCTGGTCTTGCCTACATTGCAAAGCTTTACAAGGAAGGACTGATCTACAACGGATCATTCACGCAGGACTCCAACCAGCTCACACAGCTCGTTGAAAGCTCAGCTCAGCCTGTTGTCGGATTCGCTGCTGGCGGATGGAGAGGACAGTTCTCATCACTTTCCGGAGACAGATTCCTCAACTATCGTGCAATCGCTCCTCTCAAGGGACCAAAGGGCGTTCAGGAAGCACCAAACTTCTTCCAGACTCCTGGCGGCGGTGCGCTCGTGATTTCTTCAGACTGCCAGTATGCAGACGCAATCATCAGATACTTCGACTACATGTTCTCCAACCAGGGACTTCTGGAAGAGAGAAACGGTTTCGAAGGAACTGCCTGGAAGTGGGCTGACAGCTCCAAGAAGGGTCTCGATGGAAACAAGGCAATCTGGGAAGAGATCGTACAGTGGAACGACAAGGATCCTCAGAACGTAACATGGATTCAGGTCCAGTGCGGATCGATGTCCTATGCTCTGAAGAACGGTCTTGCAGTGGAGCCGATTGGAAAGGATAATCCTGCCTACTACACTCCAGACAACAACGAAAAGGTTCTCTACGATGAGACAGCCGAGCTCTACAAGCCATATGCGCACAATGAGCTTGAAGTTCCGACACTGAAGTTCACTGCCGAGGAGAACGACAAGTATTCGACACTCAGAGTCGAACTGGCCAACTATATCCGCCAGAGCTGCGTGAAGTTCATGGTAGGCACACTTGATGTCAACAACGATGCAGTGTGGAACGAGTATCTTGCAAATCTCAGCAAGCTTCAGCTCCAGACTTGTCTCGACAGCATGCAGGTTGCTTACGATCGTCAGTACAAGTAGAATACCATCTTGGGATTCAGCCGTCCGTTCTTGCGGACGGCATTATTTTTATTACAGGAAGACAGATAAATATGAACAAACCAAACATCATCTACATTCTGGCTGATGACATGGGCTATGGCGATGTTTCGCGAAACAACGAGAAATGCCCGTTTTCAACACAAAATCTGGATGAGATGTGCGATAAAGGAATGAGATTCACCGATGCCCATGCCTCATCTGCTGTATGCACTCCTTCGCGCTACAGCATTCTCACTGGAAGGTACAACTGGAGATCGACATTGAAGAGCTATGTGCTTGGAGGTTTCTCCGAACCTCTCATTTCCAAGAACCGACGCACTGTCGCCGATTTCCTCCACAATGAAGGATACCGCACTTCGTGCATTGGAAAATGGCACATCGGAATGTCATTCTTCAAGAACTCGGATTTTAAAGAAGAACCTGACTTCGGCGCCTGCCAGGGCATTGATTACACCAAGCCGATTGCCAACGGACCCATTTCATGCGGATTCGACTATTACTATGGAATAAGCGGCTCATTGGACATGCCTCCATACGCTTACATCGAGAACGATGGATTCACAGCCATCCCTGACCATGAGACTTCAGGAAATGGAAAGAAATTCTGGCGGAAAGGTCCCACAGCCCCAGGCTTCGTTCATGAAGAAGTCCTTGACCATCTGACCGACAAGGTGATCAATGAAATAGAAAGCAATAAGGATATCCCTTTCTTCATATACTTCGCAATGCCATCGCCTCACACCCCTATTCTTCCAGCTCCACGGTTCCAGGGCAAATCGGGAACCAATGAATATGGTGATTTCATTCTGCACTGCGACGACGTCGTGGGAAGGATAAACAGCTCGCTCGGAAACTCCGGGCTTCTGGACAACACAATCGTGATCTTCACTTCAGACAACGGCTGTTCCCCTATGGCCGACTTTGCAGAACTGAAAGCTCGCGGACACAACCCAAGCTATGTCTTCCGTGGAACAAAATCCGACATCTACGAGGGGGGTCATCGAATTCCGCTGATTGTCCAATGGCCTGAAGTAATAAGGCCAGCCAGCAAATCTGATGCAACAATCTGTCTCAGTGACCTTCTGGCCACAGTTGCCGACATAGAGGGCTTCAGTCTGCCTGACGATGCAGGAGAAGACTCTGTCAGCAACCTTCCGCTCTGGAAGGAAGAAGCCACCCAGGTCAGACAGGATATCGTTCACCAAAGCATAGACGGTTCACTCTCTATCAGAAAGGGCGACTGGAAGCTCGAGATGTGTCCAGGCTCCGGCGGATGGTCATATCCTTCACCAGGAAAGGACGACACGTCCAAGATGCCGTCATTCCAGCTCTACGACCTGAAGAACGACATCGGCGAGACGACAAACGTCATTGAAGACCACATGGATGTCTTCGTCAAACTGAAGGCTATTCTGAAAAAGCGTGTGCTGGAAGGCAGAAGCACCCCGGGAAAGCCACAGCCCAACGAAGGGGATGTCATCTGGGACACTGTCAGATGGATGGAGGATTTCTAATCTGAGAAAAACAGATGAATGACGTTCAGTTTTACTTCAGGCAGTCGCACTGCTGAAGTGATTCATAGTTCTGAAGCGGACAGTCACGGCAATAATCTTCCTTTGTCTGTCCGTTGGAGGAGGACAGGACTTTTCCTGACCGGTCCACAAGCACAAATCCGGGAATCCAGAACTTAGGCACATCGACGAGGTTCATTATTCCGGTCTTTTCCCTTTCATCATACTTCACATATGGGAAACCATACTCACCTTGGAGCAGGAAATCGATCATATTCTGATTTGATGTGTCACGGGCATGACCTGCGAACACAATCTGGACATTGCCATACATGCGCTGGAAGCGTGCATATGTGTCTTTCAATGTGTCCTGGAACTCCTTGCAGTAAGGACACCAGTCAGCGGCGTAATACACCAGATAGTATTCAGAATCCAGAACCACAGGCTTTCCGGCAAGATCAATGCAGCATCCATCCATTCTATCGGAAAAAGCACCATGGGACACTGCACTATCCACGACATCCCTTGAGGTATTGCAAGAAGAGACAAGCAATACCAGAGCCGCAATAGCGACAATTCTGCAGACGGTCCCCATACCACTGTTTATTTTTCTTTCTACCTTCATGATTTGATTCTACCACATTTTGCCAGTTTCGTGGTATTATTGATACATGAATCAGAGGAAAAAAGGGTATACAACAATATCTACTTTCAGAATGACAGTGTTCATTGCCATTGTTGTAAGCATTTGTCTCCTTTGTCTGATTGCAGGTCAGATATGGCTGATCGATAAAAGTGAGCGGGATCTCAGATCGCAGACCAGCAGAATGCTCATTCTGGCCGAAACCGTTGCCGACAGCTACATAAAGCAGACTGAAAAAATAGCCCAGATGATTCTTCTCGATCGCAGCACCACGAAATTCATCTATCAGGGACTGATACCCGAAGGATCAAGCGACATACAGACTGCGATAGATGCGATGTCGATTCTTCCAACTGCCGTGAACGTCAACAATTTCATTGCAAACATCTACGTATATTCCAAATCCAGCGATTATCTGCTTTCGTTTCCCAATCTCTACTTTCAGATCGATGAGATGTATGAACTTTTTGCCTTTCAGGGACTTTCAAGCCGACAGTTCAGAAGCCAGTATCTTCAGACGCAGAAAGCTGGATTCTTTCCTGAAGTCGAAGCTATCATCGGTGGTCAGAAGAAGTCCGTAATTCCTTACATAAGGCCATTTCCATTGAATAATCCGGTCGCCAACACTGGAAAGGTGCTCATCCTTCTGGACAAGAAATTCATCACGGAACAACTTGGAAGCCTTCCCATTGGAAAAAATGGATGGTTCGCCGTAACAGATCCGGCAGGAAGGCTTATCACTTCATCCGACAACATCTCTGAAATCCCCTACATTGGAGCAATCCTTGAAGGGACTCAGGAAAGGAAGATCAATGGCGAAATATTCTTCATATCAAAGATTTCCAGCACTGACACTGGTCTGATATACATTTCAGCAGTATCCAAAAGAGAGTTCCGAAACTCCAGCGAACCTCTGTGGCTGATTCTGATGACAGGAATGATTTCCATCCTCGGTGCGGCAATAGCTCTGGGATTCGTCCAGTTCTTCAAGAACCAGAAGCATTGGAAAAAGCTGGCTTCTCTTCTGTCTTCTCATGTGAATCCTTCATATGAGACCATTGCCGATACAATCACGACGATTGTGAATCAGGAACGAATAGACGAATCGAATTCAGGGGAGGTCACCTTCAAGACTGCTTCACTGTTTCGCAAGTACATAGATGAGAGCATTGTTTTTGAAGAGGAACTTCGGCTGCTTCTCAGCGACATCGGTGCGCTTGCCTCTTTGGAAGCCCAGCATACCTTCCGTCTGCTTCGACTTGTCATTCATGAGTCCGATACACAGATGAACATCGATGACATAGACTTCGTCAGAATAGCCGCATCCAAGGAATCGGACAAGGTATTCCAAGACCAGGCTTTCTTCCTGGTAGACCATTTGTTCACAGGTTGGATTCTGGCCTGGAACCACAGCCCTTCCTTGCTTGACCGCAACATCAAGTTGTTCTGGGAACATATTCTGAAGATCACCCCATTTGAAGTATCCCTTGCTGTTTCCGACCCTATGAAATCTCTTGCTCTTCTCCTTACTGCACCTGCTCAGTGCATTGCAGCGACAAGGAGCATAGCAAACGAAGAAGCAGTGGAAAGGCTTAGGACTTTCGATGAGATTCAGACCAGAAAGGATTCCTTCCTCTTTTCCACGGAAACCGAGAAGAATCTATCCATTGCGACAACAAACGGAGACTCGAAGGCCGTCCAGACGATTCTTGATGAAATCTGGAAGCAGAACTTCAAGGAACGGAATCTGAATCCAGAAACTTCCCGGGCA
>JAAYFO010000144.1 GCA_012728215.1 Spirochaetales bacterium
AATGCTCTGGTACTTCAGTTTGACATTGCTAAGCTTATCTTCAAGCTTTATTATATCATTCTTGGAAAGAGCAATCAAATCTCCGTATCTCTTTTCTTCGGATTTCAGCTTTTCAAGCTCAGCTTCTGCATTCTTCTTCTCTACAATCGCTTCGCGGGCCAGATCTTCAAACCCCTTGCTGACAGCCAGACGTGCACGTCCCTGCCATCGGTTCACCAAAGCCTGCTGTTCATCCATTGCTCGATGAATCTGAGCTAGCTTTGCCATCTTTGAAGCACAAGCGCTCTTCAACTCGATCAAAGTATCCTCCATCTCCTGAAGCATAAGCTTGATCGTCTTTTCAGGATCCTCAGCCTTATCCAACAATGAATTGATGTTGGCATTCACGATATCCATAAACCTTGAGAAAACTCCCATATCAGACTCCTTGATTATCAGTACAGGTTCTTAGTTGCAACTTTCATGCCAAGCTTTCAACAAGCTCAAATAATGCTTTTCCGGCATTGTTTTTTCGGTCAAACCCTCAATCTCCGTTCCAAGTCTAGCAAAATAAACCTGCAAGTGGTATATTTTACCTAGACCGAGGAATGACGATGGAAGAGAGCGAAACAAGAAATTATATTGGCGAATCAGAGAAATTCCTGGATTTCCTCAACCGTCTGTCCCAAGCGGCAAAAGTCGATCGGAGCGTGCTGGTGATTGGAGAGCGGGGATCTGGAAAGGAGATAGCGGCAAGCAGGCTTCACTACCTGTCCACCCGTTGGCAGAATCCTCTTGTGACAGTGAACTGCGCCGCACTTCCACAGGCTCTCATCGAATCGGAGCTCTTCGGCTATGAAGCTGGAGCGTTCACTGGTGCTCAGAAGCTACGGAAGGGAAGATTCGAAGAAGCTGAAGGTGGAACGATTTTCCTTGATGAAATCGGCCTGATTCCACTCGAGGTCCAGGAAAAGATACTTAGGATAGTGGAGTACGGGACATATGAAAGAGTCGGGTCCTCAAAGACTCACGAAGCCAATGTCCGGATAATCGGTGCTACAAACTGCAATCTTCCCCAAATGTGCAATGAAGGAAAATTCAAGCAGGATCTTCTGGACCGTCTGAGCTTCGAAGTGATATTCGTGCCACCCCTGAGAGAAAGAGGAGACGACATCCTTCTTCTTGCAGACTTCTTCGCTGCAAAGATGGCGATCGAATGCCATCTTACCTACACCCCGTTCTTCGGGCCGAAGGCAACGGACATGCTGTATCAATATGGCTGGCCGGGAAATGTCCGTGAACTGAAGAACGTTGTCGAAAGAGCAGTATACAGGAGCAGCTCACCAGAGATAGACGAGCTTCAGATAGATCCTTTCATCAATCCTTATTCGACAGAACAGTCAAAGACGGAAGCTGAGCCGCAGAGATCAGGCATCGATGGCTCACTTGCAATCCAGAGTGTTTCTCCAAATGAATCGGCAGAGAAGCAATCATCATTGGAAGCCATCCTTTCCAGCTATCCGCTCACAGACATGGGAGAGATCAAGGAGAAGGTGGAAGTAATCATGCTGAATCGTGCATTGAATGAATCCAATGGCAGCCAGCGGGCGGCTGGAATGCTGATGGGGCTGACATACGACCAGATACGAGGGCTTGTTAGAAAACATTCTGATGAAATATCAATCTGATATTTAACAAGAGGTTGCCATTTATAGTGGCAACCTCTATCTGTGGATGATAATCTTTTGACTAAAATCAGTCAGATTTCCTTTTTTTCTCTTTCATCATCATGCCATATTTCAGGCAGGCTGAATACTAATATTCAGAAGGAATCAGGATACAGGCCAGCAAGTACAGCCCTGCAGTGGAGAAGAATCCCCATGCGAATATCAAGGCAATGAATATTCCCCTGAAAATCCACGGTGGAAGCCCCATCCATTTCCCTATTCCCTCGCAAAGCCCGCAGAAGAGTCCCCGACCCCGTCTCAGCTTTGTGCGTTCACCGGTTCCCTCATAGCGTTCGCTCGAATAATATCGGGACATCTACTTGGTCTCCTTTGCCTCGGCAGGAACCTTTACAGCAGTCTTTTCTGTCTTCAGACTTGCCTTCAGCGCTTCCAGTTCCTTTTCTATCTCTTCATCGCTTTCCATGGCGGCAAACTTGGACTCGCTGGTCCGAGATCCATAAAAGCCTGCCATCTGAGCTTCAGCTTCCAGCTTGTCCACTTTGTTCTCGAATTCCTGGAACTTGCGGATGATATCAGCACCATCGGTATCATGAATCTGCTTTTCGGTCTTGATCTTCTCTTCTGCATGCTGAACTCTGGCAGTCATTGTCCCTGCCTGGTCCTTCATCTGCTGAAGCTTCTTTTCAAGCTTGACAATCTGTTCCTGCTTGCTTTCGATTATGCTCTGATAAGTTGCAAGTTCCTGAGAAAGGGATTCAATTCTGGACAAAAGGCTCTTCTTCTCGACAAGAGCTTCGCGGGCAAAATCATCAAGTCCTTTCTCAACGGCCATGTTCGCCCTCTTCTCCCAGCGATTGATGCTCTCATCCAGAACTTTCTTCTGACTTTCACATCTCTTCTTGCTTGCAATAGAGGCGGCAAGAGACGTTCTGGCTTCGACAAGAGTGTCTCCCATCTGATCTATCATCAACTTGATCATTTTCTGCGGGTCTTCTAGCTTGTCCAATGCATGGTTCACGTTGGAACTCACGATGTCCTTGATTCTGCTGAAAAATTTCATATCTTTGTTCTCCTCGAAAAGTTTTCTTTTTCTATGCAGACATAGTTGCAATACTCGTGCCAACTTTTAAAACTTGCCGTCAGAGCTACCTTATTATGTGATTTCTTCAATTTATTCAGCTTGAAATATCTTTTTCAAACAGCATTTCGAGGTAAAATGGTAAATTTTACCAACATTGTTTGCATTTATGCCTCTTCAAACAGAGACTGACACAGCAGAGAACCAGCTATGCAGGAATATTCCTGTGGCGACAGAGACGTTCAACGATCCCTTGCTTCCACCCAGGGGTATGCTGACTCTGTCAGTCACCGCCTGAAGCAATTCAGGGGATACCCCGAACTCCTCACT
>JAAYFO010000145.1 GCA_012728215.1 Spirochaetales bacterium
AAACAACGGCAGATTCTCGAAAAGGACAAGGCACTGCTCAATCTAGCAATGAATATCGCCAAGATGAACTCATGGGAGTTTGATTCAGATACCAAGACGATTCATCAGGATTCAGCGGCAAGGCACCAGCATTTCATTACATCCACCAAAATCCATGATGCCCCAGAATCAATCATAAAGGAAAACATAATCGCACCTTCGTCGGTTTCGGCCTTCAGGAATCTATTCCGTTTAGCAGAGAATGAAAGAGAGACAAGCCATAGTGCCGAAATTCAACTCTTTGGACATAACAGGAAGGAGTACAAATGGGAACGCATCATCTTGACGCCCCTCTCGAAAAGCCAAGGGCAATCCAATCGTTTTCTTGGGACTTCCATTGATATTACAGAACAGAAAAGGCTTCAGGAAAACTATGTGAACGAACTTAATCTGATGGAGAATATCAGTTCTCCGAATCTAGCTGCCAAGGGAAGGTACGGACTCAAAAGCAACAAGCTGGAATATTTCCAGACTAACAAGAATTCCATAGATTTCCAAAATATCACAACCTACGACGAAGGAATGATGGCAACCGCATCATTATGCATAGATCCGATTCAGAAGAATGAATTCATTTCGATATTCAGCAGAAAGAATCTTCTTGCCAAGTTCAAGAAAGGCATCAATGACTTTTCTTACACATACCGAAGAAAAGCCTTGGACGGCTCGTCGTTCTGGTGCAGGACACAGGGCAAGCTATTCGTCGACCCGTCCTCCAACGAGGAGAAGTGCTTCATATTCTCCTACGATATCAATACCAGCAAGATCCAGCAGGAAATGATCAGCACTGTCATCCAGCTGAACTATGACTATCTGATTATAATCAACATTCACGAAAATACATACAGAATGTTTACGACAGGGAACGGTTATCAATCAAGCATCCATCAAAATGAAGTGATGGAGTATGAGAAATCAATGGAAACTTATGCAAAGAAATCAGTGGTTCCTGATGAAATCGAAAAGAACATCCATGACATGTCAATAGCCAACATCATTGAGCAGCTTGACAGCAAGGATTCATTCTCATCATTCGTCAACATTGTTTGTTCTAACGGCAAGACTGCCAGAAAACTGCTTCAATTCTCATATATCGACAAGTCTGATGGGTTGGTTCTTCTCTCCCGAATCGACGTTTCCGAGAGCTACAGGCAGGAAAGGAGTACGTGCTTTTGCCGATTCCAAGCCAGGTTTCTTCAGTGCAGTCCTTATGGATATTCGAATGCCTTTGATGGACGGGTATGAAGCAGCAAGAGCAATCAGGAATCTTGCAAGAGAAGATGCCAAGTCAGTTCCGATAATCGCCATGAGTGCCAATGCCTTCGAGGAAGACATCAACAAGTCGCTTGAGGCAGGAATGAACGTCCACCTCTCCAAGCCTATAGATCCAAGCAGATTGTTCGCTTCCCTTTCCCATTGGATAAGCCTATATGAAAACAAAACCTGATCAAGCCTGATTCAGATCCGTCATGAAGCCTTGCTCAAGCATGGATGAGAAAGAATCAGAACTGAAGATAAGATGATCCAGAATTCTAATCCCAAGAATTCTTCCCGCCGAAACCATCTCAGAAGTCACCATCCTGTCATCTGAAGACGGCTCAAGGTTTCCGCTGGGGTGATTATGTGCAAGAATCAATGCACATGCACGATCTCGGATTGCATCCGAAAAGACTTCCCGGGGATGAACCAGAGTCTTGTTCAGCAGCCCCACTGTGATGACCTTGATGGAAATCACTTCATGTGCGCCGTTGAGAAGCACAGTCAGGAAATGTTCCTGCTCCCTGTCTCCGTAATGCCGTATCAATGGAAAGACA
>JAAYFO010000146.1 GCA_012728215.1 Spirochaetales bacterium
CATTGATCTTTTCATCCTTTTTTTCGGTCAAACCCTGACTCTTCGTAGTCATGAAAGGGTAAAAAGCGGCAGGAATGACTTTTTTTTTAATCCTTTACGTTGAAGGTAAGGTTTTCAATGTCTGATAGACGGATTTGTACAGGCTGTATGAGTTCTGATAGAGCTTGGACAGCCTGCTGTCCGGCTCATGGACATGTGCTGCCTTGACAAGTGCTTCTGCCCCTTCGCTTATGGACGAGAAACAGCCAAGGCTTTTCAAGCCTATGATTGCCAGTCCAAGGAGTTCAGAATCAGATGACTGCATGGTGACCACTGGCTTTTGAGTGACGTCCGCCTTTAGCTGGTTGAGAAAGGCATTTCCAGCCGGACCTCCTGTGACCCTTATCTCGTGGCAGTCCTGCCCGATTGCCTCCAGTACATCATGAATCGCCAGTACGGTGCCTTCGCAGACCGAACGTGCAATGTCCTCACGGGTGGTTTGGATTGTCAGCCCGAAGAATGTGCCCTTTGCATTGCTGTCCCAGATTGGTGAGCGTTCGCCGCAGAGGTATGGGTTGAAAACGATTGAGCCTGCTCCGGGGCTGCTTCTGCGGCAAAGCTCATAGAAGCCATCGTAATCCTGAGGGGCGAGGCCAAGAAGTTTCATTGCAGAAGCAATCGATGCTCCAGTGGTGCTTATCGAACCGCTTATGTTCCAGTCTGTTCCATTCGGATGGCGGTAGCACATCAGTCTCTGGTCTGATGAAGAGATTGAACTGCACAGATTGATTCCGTCGCTGGTGCCGCTTCTGTCGCAGACTATTCCAGGCTTCATCGTTGCAGTGCCGATTATGGATGTCACAAAGTCAGGACATCCCGCTATCACGGGAATGCCGGCTTCCAGACCCATGAGTTGAGCTTCTGCACTTCTGAGCTTGCCGATGATCGTTCCCATTGATACAAACGGAGGAAATCGGTCTTCATCGAGTCCGACTCGTGAAAGAAGATTGCTGTCCCAGTACCATTTCTCAAGACCCTGCAAAGGCATCAGCGTGGTGGGGACGCCGGTGAGGATGTAGTTCACATAATCCTGAGAGCCAAAGAACCATTTTGTCTTTTCATAGATGTCCAGCCGGTTTTCCTTCAGCCACATCACCTTTGGAACGATGAATGAACTGTCAAGGAAGAAGCCTGCAGCCTTGCTTGCCTCTCTGCTTTGTGATTGTGCTCTTCTATCCATCCACAGCATTGCCTCCGTTTCTGGATAGGGAACGAGGGTCGGTCCGTTGGCATCGACAATCACAGCCTGTATGTCATGCTTGTCAAAGGAAGCCGCCATTTCAGAAGATGCCGATTCAATCTGCATCATCCATTGCGAGGCATCAGTGCTCCCAGAGCCATGTACAGAAAGAATTCTTTGTACGGAACTGACAAGTGTGCCATCGTTGGATACCAATGCGGCTTTAAGTGCGGTTGTACCTATGTCGATTGCCAGTATCATTGAGCTTCTCCTTTGGAACATTATATCAGATGCAGGTGCTTTTTCATACAGACTCGCTACAGGAGGTTTGCAAGAAACACGGCAGTGCAGCTTATTCCTGCAGTAAGCGGAAGTGACATTCCTACAAGGGAGAGCACCATGGACAATACCAATGCAAGAACTCCAAGCAACGGAGAGCCTGTGCATCGAAGTATTTCGGGAAAGGTCATGACTGACAGCGATACATATGGCACGTAATAGAGAAAGCTCTTGAAGAATCTGCTTGTCATGGGCTTTCTGAAGACTACCAGCGGAAGCATTCTCACAAGGTATGTCACTGCTGCCATGATGATGATGTATATGTATGTGTCATGCCGCATCACTCACCTCCATTTCCCTGGGCAGTGGCCTGATCCATGCAAACAGGGCGGAGATTGCAACTGTAAGGACTATGACCTTGAATCCAAATGAGATTTCCTTCAGGCCAGGTGTGATGTCGAAGAGCCAGCTTGAAGCCATGCTTGCAGCTATGACGACGGCAAGAATCCTGTCCTGTCTTACAGGTGGGAAAATCACGGCTATGAACATGGCATAGAGGGCCACGGAAAGCGCCATCGTCACATCATTGGGCAGTACATTGCCAAGCACTGCTCCAAGGATTGTCCCAAGCACCCAGCCTGGACTGGCTGCGGTCATTGCGCCTATGTTGTACCATGCGTTGAGAGGGGGGCGTTGCATGATTGATATTCCGAATATCTCATCTGACACTATGTAGCTCATTGCAAGCCGTTCTCCGATACCTGTGTCCTGACGTAGCTTGAGTGCCAGTGCCGTCGACATGAGAAGGTATCTTAGATTGATCACAATCTGGGAGATTGCGACATTCAAGTATGAGTCGTTGTCGGCGATCATCCTGATTGCGGCTGCCTGACCTGCAGAAGTATGGTTGAGAAAACTCATCAAGCCTGCCTGAAACCAGGAGAATCCATTCTGAGATGCATTTATTCCCAAAGTGAAGGACACTGCGAAATAGCCAAGCATTATCGGCATGGCGTCCTTGAGTCCCTTGAGATAGCTGAGTCGGTTGCATTCCTTCATTTGCTGGCTACTATATTGATTTCCGGCAAAAAAAGCCATACCGACTTGGCTCTCCTTTCGGCGTGCAGGCGAAGTGGCAGGGTTTGACCGAAAAATCATGACTTTACTGTCATGTCATCTGACAAAGATTGAATTGGGGTTAAAACATGATGAGAAAAATGCTATTATTCCAGTTGGGGCATTTTCAATGCATATGGTTCAGGCGAAATCGATTCTTTCTCCCAAGAACGGGATGAACATCTACCGTGGCTGCACTCATGGCTGCATATACTGTGATTCCAGAAGTGAATGCTATGGGATGAAGCATCCTTTTGAGGATGTGGAAGTCAAGGCCAATGCCCCGGAACTGCTGGCCAAGGCCCTGTCTTCCAAGCGAAGCAGGTGCATGATAGGCACTGGTTCGATGTCTGATCCTTATATTCCGATTGAGGAGGAGCTGAAACTGACACGTAGATGTCTAAAAATCATTGCCGAACAGGGTTTCGGCCTTTCCATTCAGACAAAGTCGGATCTGATTCTTCGTGACATGGACCTGCTGAGGCAGATAAATGAGAAATCGAAGTGTGTGGTTCAGATGACTCTGACCACTGCCGATGATGAGCTTTGCAAGATAGTCGAACCTGGAGTATGCACCACCAGAAGACGATTTGAAGTGCTGAAGAAAATGCATGAGAACGGCATTCCCACGATAGTCTGGCTATCACCGATTCTCCCCTGGATAAATGACAGCCAGAGCAATGTGAATGGGATTCTCAGCCTTTGTGCAAGAGCACAGGTGCGTGGCGTGATCTGCTTTGGGATGGGGCTGGCGCTGCGAAATGGGAATCGTGAATACTTCTACGAGAAGCTTGACGAGAACTTCAAGGGCCTAAGTCAACGCTATCGTTCGGCATTTGGTTCATCCTATGAGTGTTCCAGTCCAAATCAGGAAAGGCTGATGAATATTTTTTACGACACCTGCAGAATCTACAGCATCACAAGTGACTTGGAGGCAAACTTCAGGTTCCTTAGCGAGTTTCCAGATCCTCAGCTGAGCTTGCTTTTCTGATTTTTTAGTTTCTTTCTTGATTTGCTGCCTGACTTAAGCGCCCTGGCTTTCTCAATGAGCATGCTGTCCTGCTCTTCGATGTCGGCGATCTCGGTGCTGTTCAACTTCCTTGGAATGAACTGGGATGCAAATCCTTTTCCTCGGTTCTTGACAAAGAAGTATCCTATGATGGAAAACACCATGGCTCCGATGAAGTTCACAATCAGATCCTTCATCGTATCCAGCAGACCGATGTCGAGATAGCCACCCAGACCTAGTTCCATGCCGTTCACCGTCACGTCTGTGATTCCTTTCAGGCTGACGACCTTGTTGCTTCTTGTGGCATCCAGCATCACTGTGTTTATCGTATTCACCACGGTGTCCTTCTGCATGTCCAATCCGATGAATCGGTCCATTGCGAATTCGAAGAACTCCCAGACTATTCCGATGGTCATTGAGAAGCAGAAGGCGACAACAGCGAGGAAGAAGGGCGAAAGCTTGAATTTCAGGCTCTCAGTCCTGTTCAGAAGATCAACAAGCGAGAATCCGATTGCCGCGGCAAGAAATCCGTTTATCGTATGAAGCATCGTGTCCCAGAAACGGAACTTGATGTAGAAAGAGTTCATTTCGCCCAGCACCTCAGCGGCAAAGATGAATAGAAGGACAATTATCTCCAAGGTGTCCGGTATGTCGATGTGCAGTCTTCTTTCAATGATTGATGGAATTGCGAAAAGGACAAGTGTCAGAATGCAGAGAAAGGCGTTCTCATAGTTTCTGTTAAGAATCTGCAGAGCCAGGACGGCTATGACCAGAAAACGCAGAATGACATAGGTGGCTGCTGCTTTTCTGTTTTCACGGAGCAGTATTCTCAGAGGGATTCTTGTCTTTCTGATCTTTTGCTTCCTGACGTATTCCTTGTCCTTCATTGTCTGGTCCTCCATCAATATGATAGCATGGAATTCATGGAAAATAAAACAGTATGTATCTGGCTTTTTGGCTTTGACTCATGCTGGTCTAGGACTTGGCGATGGTCAATTGTCTCCACTTGTTCTGAATAAAAAAACTGCCATGCCCTTTCAAATATGGCAGTGTCTTCAGCTCTTGTTTCTAAAAACTAAAGGATGTAGGTCAATGCTACTTTTGGAGCAATTGAGAACGAGAAGTAATTCTTGGCTGTGTCCTTGAATGATTTTTCCACTCCTAGGATATTTGCCTTGAGTACGTTGGAGTTTGCAAACCACAGTCCCATCTTGGCACCTGCAAGGAGCTTGAAGTTGTCAGAAAGGCTAAGCACTACGTTGGAATTGATTCCGAGACCGTAATAAGTCTCAGTGTAGGTTCCTGTCGCCAATCCTGCAATCTCGTATTGGTTGGAAGTCTTTGTTGAAAGTTCGAATCCTGCGGCCATCAGCAGTTCAAGAGTCTTGCCCAGACCCATTCTGTAGGCCGCTCCGACAGTGAAGTCGAAGTATGTAGGGTACTTGCCGTTGTCATATCCAAGGTCGCTTGCATCCGATTCTGTACCGTCGATTGTCGCCTTGCCGGTGATTGCAATATCTGCTCCAAGATCAAGATAGAGACCAAGGTTGGAATTGCGGTCAAGAAAAAGATAGTCGCTTGCGGAAATCGGCACGGATGTGATGGTTGTCTTGACAGCGATGTCACTGTCGTTATCATAGGAAGTCATCTTGAAGTTGACTCCTGTACCTGCTGAAAGATAGTTTTCGATTGTGGACTTGGCGAACACAGGTGTGATTGCCAGAAGTACGATGATCATCATGAATGCTATTGTCTTTTTCATTTTCTTCCCCAAATGATTTCTTCGGTTCCATGAAACCTCGTATAGACTATTGCAAAAAAGCAGCTATAGTCAATAATCTGTAATGAGATGCTCAATGGTTTTTAGTGGAGAAATAAGCGTCGGCAAGTCTTCCTGTGCTGAGAACCCCTGCTGGATGGTTCACAAAATCAGCCGGATTGAGTAATATTGCAGAATGGAAGAAGATAAGGAAAGACTGTACAGAATCGGGGAGTTGGCAAGAAAGGCCAATGTCACTGTGAGAACGGTGCGTTACTATGAGGATCTTGGACTTCTGAAGACGAAAGCCCGTACTGGAGGTGGACAGAGGGTCTACACTGATCTTGATCTGGTCTATCTTCTGAGAATTATTCAGCTTAAGGGCTATGGGCTTTCTCTTGATGAGATAAGCAGAATAATCAAGCTTGGATTTGAGGATGCCAGTGGTGAGAAGCGTCGATTCGAACTCATGGCACAGTATCAGAATCTGATTTCAAGAGAGTTGGAAACAATCAGCAATCATGAGGAGCTGGTTCGTCAGCTGAGGTGGAACATCGCACAGCTTCAGAATTCGAAGGATTCGTTCAGAGAATGTCCGGGGCCGGCCTGCGATGACTGTGAGATCAAGGATTCCTGCATTTTCTGCAAAGTCATGAAGTGATGTGCCGATCCGTCTTGGCTACAAATGGGATGAGATAATGAAGAAGTGTTTTTTTGCAAGGTCCAATGAGACCGAGCTTTGGTTTAATCTTGCATTGGAAGCTTATTTGCTTTCCACTGCCGCAGTCGAGCAGAATCTTCTCTATCTGTGGCAGAATGACAGATGCGTTGTGATAGGTCGCTACCAGAATCCGTGGGCTGAATGCTGTATTGAGAATCTTTGCAGAGACAATGTCATGTTGGGAAGAAGACCTTCCGGAGGCGGTGCCGTCTATCAGGATATGGGTAACGGGTGCTTCACATTCGCTTGTCCCAAGGATCAGTATGACAAGGATGAGAATTTCGGCATTGTAGCGGAT
The DNA here is from genome assembly GCA_012728215.1 of Spirochaetales bacterium. Taxonomy (GTDB): domain Bacteria; phylum Spirochaetota; class Spirochaetia; order Sphaerochaetales; family Sphaerochaetaceae; genus JAAYFO01. The sequence goes on from JAAYFO010000146.1 coordinate 6,402, forward strand.
TCGCTTGAGAATCTGGGAATCAGATGCCAGAGAAGTGGAAGAAACGATATCATGGTCAATGACAGAAAGGTATCTGGAAGCGCATTCCAGTTCGGCCAGAGGTTTGCAAGCTATCATGCAACGATGCTGGTCAGTGCATCGCTGTCCAAGGTGGGCGATTATCTTACTCCAAATCAGACTAAGCTTCAGTCCAAAGGGGTGAAGTCGGTGGCTTCCCGCATTGCCAATCTGGAGGAGTTCTCTCCTGGGATAACCGTCTCTGATTTCTATGATTCGCTTTGGCATTCCTATTCGAGAAAATACGGCGATGCTGTGAAAGTGCGGGAATTCTCCAAAGCCGATATGGATTCAATTCCTGAGCTGGCTGAGCTGTACGGAAAGTTCTCTTCGGCACAATGGATATATGGAAAGTCTCCTGAGTTTACTGACAGGGTGGAAGGCCGTATAGGAATGGGCTGTGTGTCATTCTGCCTGAATGTTGTGAAGGGCTGCATTGTTTCGGCAAGCGTGTATTCCGACACCCTGGAATGCGGAGTCGTGGAGAAGCTGGAAAAACTGCTTGTCGGATGCCTGTATGAGCGACAGAGAATCCAGTCCCTTTCAGCCGGTCAGGAAGGACTGGTAGAGGAAGCTCTTGAATTCCTGTCCGCCGGCATTTAGGTCGATCAGGAGTGCTTGTCCCGATCCTTTTGTTGTTGTCAGTCTTTTGACCTAGCGGTCCTGTTCGTCATCATAGTAGAAGCCGTCGTCGAGGAGGTCTTCGTCGTCTTCGTCGGTGTCATTGTCCTCATCGTAGTCATCATCATCATCGAATCTGATCACATCGGGAGCGTCGAACGGGTCCTTGTAGATGTCGTCATCATCGTCGTCAATATCATCGTCGGTGTCATTGTCCTCATCGTCTTCATCCAGATCATCCTCATCGAAGCCGTAGAGGTCGTCTTCTTCGTCATCTTCATCGTCATCATAATATGAACAGCGCATGTGCCCTCCTGAATTGAACTAAGAATAATATATGCAAATATGGAGTGTCAACCGAAATGTGGACATGAAATGCACTCTCTGGTAATATGTGTGCCAGAGGGTTAAGTATGCAGAGAAAAAGTACTATTTGGATCGTCGCAGCTTTGACTATCTTGGTTCTTGCATCATGCAGCACCACGGTTTCAGTCAAGAGCCATGTTCCTTCCGAGGTGAACATGAGCAGTCTCAGGACATTGGCTGTCGCATCGGTCGCCGTTTCAGACAAGCTGAATGTCAGCACTCAGTCGGTGAAGACGATTACGGTTGGCTCCGGAGTGGATTCCACAGTGAGGATATTTTCCAGATGGAACAGCACGATAGAGAAGACTTTGGCAAAGTATGCCCAGGACAAGATGTACCAGAGTCTTCAGCAGACTGATTACTTCACATTGGTCAATCCCTCCAATACAGATGCGCTCTTCAAGGAAGGGAAGATGCTTGGACAGACCAGGCAGCGCTTCATGGATGCCGGCATTGATGCGATCATCTCCACCAAATTGTCGATTCTCAGCTTCGATGAATATATCACGTCTCAGAATCGTACTGAGTATGATTTTGTGACGAAGACCAACAAGGATGTGGGGATTGACTACTATTTTGAGACTTCCATGGTCATCAACTTCGAGTACAATGTCGTCGGCGTCGCACAGAACAAGATCGTGACCAGTGGAAGTGCGAACAGGGACATTGAAGACAGGACATTGGCCGCTACATATCGATATGGAACCAATGGGATTTCCGATGGCAAGTTCACCTATGCCATTTCCTCTGCACCGAGGCTTGACGAATACTACCGCAATGCAGTGGCATCTCTTGTATCCAACATTGCAATAGAGCTGGCGCCAAGGTGGGTCTATTCCACAGAGACGCTCATGGACAACAAAAACAAGATTGAATCCATAAAAAAAGCATACAAGCTTGCTTCGGATGGCAACTATTATGAAGCATACAGTCTGTTCAATGCCGAATGGAACTCATCATTTGATCTGGCATCCGGTTATAACGCTGCAATTCTCCTTTATGCGAGAGGAATGCTTTCCGAGGCCATTGATTACATGAGCAATGTGTGTGATGTCACATATTCCACTCAAGCCGAAGCGAAGCTGTATTCCATGAAGGAAGCACAGCGTCTTTGGAACATCGCCGACCAGCAGGTCAATGGCACTGTTCCTGATGCCACTGTCGAGGAGTTCGAGATAAGAAACTTCTTTGGAAGGTGACGATAGATGAAGCCTCTTGTTTTGGTCTATACAGGTGATGGAAAGGGAAAGACAACTGCCGCGCTTGGCTGCGTGTTCCGTGCACTGGGAAGCGGTGGCAGATGTGCCGTGATTCAGTTCATCAAATGTGATGCTCAAAGTACCGGCGAGTGCCGTATGGCCCACCAGATCGGGTTGCTTTGGGAATGCTATGGCAAAGGGTTCCTTTGGAATCAGGAGAGTCTGGAACCTACCAGGGAGGAAGCGCTCAAGGGCTTTGCCAGAGCCAGGGAGCTTGCTGCTTCCGGTCAGTATGATCTGATGGTTCTCGACGAAGTGACATATGCTCTTTCATTGGGGCTCATTGATGAGAGGGAATTTCTTTCCTGGATTTCAGAGATTCACGAAATGAATGATGGCCCTTGTCTGATCATCACAGGCAGGGGTGCTTCCATGGCTCTTCAAACTGCAGCCGACACAGTGACTGAGATGAAGGAAATCAAGCATCATTTCAAATCCGGTGACATCAAGGCAAGAAAATTCATAGAGTTCTGATGTTTTTTTCTCTCTTTCTTTGATTATTCATTTGAATTGTACGGAATTTTGGGAATTATTCAATTTCAATTCAGTGCATCTGATAGTCGATATTCATGATTTATTTCAAATCAATGAGTGTTATTGGCATTACGGGGTGCCGTTCATGACTTTTTTATTAATACGAGTCTCTTTTTTCGTTTTCAATGGCATGAATGTGATTTCTTATGTTTGATTCTTCACAAATAGTCTTGAATACACTATAATCAGAAGGTAATTCTTAAAAAAGGCAGAAGGGTTCTTTTAATCTTTGGATCAGGAGAGGTATGCGATGATTGATTTCCATTCTCATCTTCTATATGGAATAGACGATGGTGTGAAGACTAGGGACGAAAGCATTGCCTTGTTGTCAGAATATCTTGATTCGGGCATCAGGCGCATTGTATTCACCCCTCATATCTACAATCCCTATGTGACCACTGCGGTCAGGCTGATAAGAGAGACCTTCGAGGATCTGCATGCAGCAGCGCTTGAGATGGGAATCGAGACTTATCTTGGTGCGGAGCTTTTTGTCCGGCATCAGGAGCTCAAGACGATTCCTGTACTGGGAAGGTATGCATTGTGCGAATTCGATGTCTATAACGAACCGCTTGGATTCTGCGATCTGATAGATGGAACTCTTGTTCAGCAGGGCTGCGAGATCATGATTGCCCATGTGGAACGCTACAAGTGGCTTCTTCCTGATGGAGAGCGTGCTGCTGATATGAAGCGCAGAGGTTATCTTTTCCAGATGAATGCGGAGTCCGTTGGAGATATTGTTTCATCCCGTGCCCAGAAATGGCTGGACAGTGGAATGATAGACATGTTCGTGACGGACAATCATGGCAGGCAGCCGGGGTTTCCAGGCATGCTTGCCGAGGCATGTGAAAGATATCCTCAAATTGCATCAAGGATGAATGAGATAGAAGAGAGCATCTGGTAGGGTGCATTGTCGAAAGGGACAGGAGGCATTTATGCTTATAGAGATCAAGGTTGCTAATTTCCGTTCTGTGAAGGAAGTGCAGACGATTTCGTTTGTGGCGATGAAGGATTCACGTCTTGTGAAGGAGAAGGTCCAGGAAACCTATGGAGGAATGAAGGTTCTCAAGACATCAGCGATCATCGGGCCGAATGGAGCCGGAAAGAGCACGTTCGTAAGGGCTCTGGAAGCTCTGAAGAGCATTGTGACTGCAGATGACAGCGTGGAGAATCCATTGGTAAGGGGTTTTGCAGGAACGGCTTTTGCATACTCGGAGGTGAAGGGACTTCCTTCAGAGATTGAAGTGTCGGTCCTCCTGCCAAGGGATACCGAGGATGGAAAGCCCATCACCGCTATCTACAAGCTTGTCGCTGACATGAACAGGATTCACGAGGAGTCGTTGATCTACAGCTTTGGAAACTCGAAGAAGATAATGTTTGAGAGAAAGATTCTTCCGACACTTGACGATGAGGCGGTATCATACAAGTATCGCTGGGGCAAGATGTACAGAGGCGAGAAGAAGAGGATGGAGAAGAAGCTTTCACCACAGCGTTCCTTTCTGGCAGAGGCCGCCCACAAGGGAGGCGAGACCTGCAGTGAGCTTTACAGCTGGTTTGCCGATGCCCTTCAGGTGGTTCCGATGGGTGCCGCGACTTCTTCTGAAGCATATATGAGCAATGCTCTGACTGAGCATCCTGACTGGGCTAAGCAGCTGGTCGATTATCTGTGGAGCCTTGACATCACCGATATCCGTGGCGTTCGCGTCAGGGATGGAAGGGTGATCTTCATCCATACCAATGTCACCCAGCATTACTCCGCTGCCTTCCTTTCCGAAAGCCTCAGCCTGAGAAGACTCTGCATCATGGGCATTGCGTTCTTTGAGAGCTTCACTGCCCCCAAGATGCTTGTTGTGGATGATTTCGGTATGTTCCTTCATCCGGAGGTGATCAGACACGTCATAGATGTGTTTGAGAAGTCATGCTGTCCTGGTTCCCAGCTGATGGCTGTGGACTGCAATCCCGCACTTCTTTCTGATGGTCTCATCAGGAAGGACGGAATATGGTTTGCCCAGAAGAGCTCCAACGGAGCCACTGAGTATTACAGCCTTGCCGACTTCAAGGTATCGAATGTCAGTGACAAGGCAAGAAGAATGTATGAGAACGGTTCATTCGGGGCTCTCCCGATCATATCCGAATTCACCTTCTCCAAGGAGGAAACGAAATGAAACGAACAAGAAACATGATGATGCCGAAAAAAGCGATGCTGATCTATGCCGCTTCTGAGTTTGAAGCTCAGTATTTCAGCCAGGTGCGCAAGGACTGCCGTTATACGAACCTCACAGTGATGAAGGCAGAGAATGCTTCCAGCCTGGAAAAGCTCATCTTAAAAGCTTCAAAGGCCAGACTTCAGGGAAAGTTTGACTGTGCATGGGTCCTTTTCAGCTTTGCTGACTTTGATCTCAAGCCAGCGGATGTGAAGCAGGCTCAGGAGCTTGCAGACAAGAAGCGTGTGAAGCTTGGCTGGACCAATCCTTCGCTTTCCCTCTGGATATATCTGCATTTCAAGGCACCGACCATGGTGGTGACCGAGGCTGAAATGCTCAAGAATGCACTTGCAAAATCATTGGAAGGCTATGATGAGACTGGTGAATACCTTTCAGCAAAGGGGCAGAACCTTCATCTTGGGCTGTTCACCAATTTCTCGAGGGCGGTTTCCAATTCTTCGACATACAACAGAATCTGCGAATCGTCATTCGGTCTTCAGGGAACCAATATTCCAGACATCTATTCGGACATCAGGGAAATCTGTGGCAATGCCGATATAACGCATAACCAGAAGATGCTTTCCAAGAGGGATTAGAATGGATATTGTCACGATGCTTGCTGCAATGTTCTCGATAGGGCTCAGCAGCCTGGCCCTAGGGCTTTGCATCCTATACAGCATGAGGACGCAGGCTTCATGGGCAAAGCTGCTTGTCGCATTCCTCTCTGTCATCGTCGGTGCGATGACGCTCATTGCGATTGAGCACTATACAAGCTTTTCTCTTGCCGTGTTCGGAATGGAATCGATCGCCCACGTCCTGAGCATTGTATTCGTGTCGATTGTAAACCTGTGCGTTGCCTTCCTCGTAATGTTCCTGCCATTCTTCGTCAGCCTCGTGCTGGGAAATCCCAGGCATGAGAAGTTGTTCTGGATGCTTCTTTCTGTAATGGCAGTGATTTATCTTGCACTGGGAATACTTGAGCAGTTCTATGACAATCTGATCCTGCTTCTTGCACAGTCGCTGATCTTTGCAGGAGTGTATTTCTTCTGTCTCATAACTCTCTGGCGAAATGTGGGCAACGTCAAGGCTTCGGATACTCGAAGGTTCATTGTCACGTCGAATATCGTGAGCATCTCGCTCTTGCCTGTGTTTGTGATTTCATTCGTGTTCAGCGAGTTCCTCATCACAAGCTATGCACTCTACAGCATGGCGTTCTCAATAGTCATCATTGTTTTCTTCTATGGGTTTTTCTCACGGGACTTCAATGAGAAGCAGAGAAAATCCAGGACCATTACAATTGCAGACCTCAACGCCTACCACATTTCCGAAAGGGAATTCTCCGTAATTCAGCTTGTGTCGCAGGGACTGACAAACAAGGAGATAGCGTCAGAGTTGAATATTTCGGTCAATACAGTGAACAATCATGTCGCAAACATCTTCTCCAAGACCGGAGTAAGGAGTAGGATTGACTTGCTGAATCTTCTGAGGGAGCTGAACAAATGAGAGATATTGATTACAGCATTTTCGATTACGATGTAGCTGACTATGGTTCCCGCTATCATGTTGAATATGCCCCTGTGAAAAGCTGTGCCCATCCATTCGGGCTGTTTCATCAGCCTAAGTCCACTAAGGCAGTGCTTCTTCTTCATGGATTTTCGGGTTATCCAGGGGAACTGATCCGTCCGGGAGTGGACCTTTATGAGGCGGGTTTCGACATTGTCGCAATAAGATATCCAGGCCATGGAACCTCCGCTTCTGATTTCTTGGAGACGAATGATTCCATGTGGCTGTCCACGGCCGAAGATGCCTACAGAGACCTTTCTTCGCGATATGAAACAGTCTACGTGGCAGGCCATTCGATGGGTGGTGCCATTGCTGTGATCCTTGGTGAGAAATACCGCATTCCCAAGCTTGCCCTGATTGCGCCAGCGCTCTTCATGAAGAACCATCCTTGGAGAGCGTATCTTGCCAGACCTTTCGTCTCAAGGATCAAGACTGGCTGGAAGCAGGATCTGAGATTCAGGCCGTATTACAAGAATTCGCCATGCGACGATATCCCGATGGCCAAGGAATACTGGATGTATCTGTATCCGAGAGAGGTCTGCTTTCTCCTTCATCTTGCATCGATGGCAAGGAAAGGAATATCCAAGCTGGATTCGGATATCCTGGTGCTTTTCGGTGATGATGACAAGTCAGTCATAAGGTCACGAAGTGCACAGCTTATTGGAAACAGCAACCGTGGAAGAACGGAATCGCTTGAGCTTTCACAAGGAAGTCATCTGCTTCCTTATGATTGCGACCAGGCAGTGCAGGATCAGACCATAGAGGAAATCGTCAGACATTTTTCAAAAGATTGATTAGCAGTGGTATCTGCATCTGTTTTGGCCATTTGCTGTTGTACAAATGGCCTTTTTCAGTTAAAACTAGGTGTATACTCAAGTTTCATTAGGCGGAATGTTTCCGTCTGGGAGGGTTAATATGGAAGTCAGGGTTCGCTATGCCCCATCTCCGACCGGTCTGCAGCACATCGGTGGCATCAGAACGGCGTTGTTCAATTATTTCTTTGCACGCTCTTTTGGGGGCAAGTTCGTTCTCCGGGTAGAGGATACAGACCGCACGCGATATAGTGATGAAGCATTGGATGATCTTTATGGAACTTTGGACTGGCTTGGCATCCGCTGGGATGAGGGTCCTGTCGTAGGCGGACCTTATGGGCCTTATATCCAAAGTGAGAGATATGAGATTTACAGAAAATACGCTCAGCAACTGATCGACAAGGGCATGGCATATTACTGCTTCTGCTCTTCCGAACGACTCGATGACCTCAGACGCGAACAGGAGGATAGCCACAGCTCCCAGCAGGGCTACGACAGGCATTGCCGAAATCTTTCCAAGGAAGAGATACAGGCTTATCTTGACAAGGGAATCAAGCCTGTGGTCAGACTGAAGGTCCCTGAAGAGGGCTCGACCACTTTTCATGATGTGCTCATGGGCGACATCACCAGAGAGAACAAGGACATAAGTCCTGATCCGATTCTTCTCAAGAGTGATGGGTTCCCGACTTACCATCTTGCGAATGTCATCGATGACCATCTGATGCACATCACCCATATTCTCAGAGCTCAGGAGTGGATTCCTTCCGGACCTCTTCATGTGATTCTCTACAATGCATTCGGATGGGAGCCACCTGTATACTGCCATCTTCCGATGGTCATGGGCAATGACGGGCATAAGCTTTCGAAGAGGCATGGCTCGACAAGTGTCAGGGATTTCCGTGACAAGGGATATCTTCCTGAGGCGATAATCAACTATGTCACCCTTGTTGGCTGGTCTCTGGATGGAGAGAAGCAGTTCTTCTCCAAGTATGAGCTTGAGAAGGTGTTCTCGATTGAGAAGATCAACAAGGCTCCCGGAGTGTTCGACTACAAGAAGCTTGACTGGTTCAATGGTCAGTATATCAGAGAAAAAGATGACAAGGAGCTTGCAGGGCTTCTGATTCCTTATCTGGATCGGGAGAATCTTCTCGATGGGATGAGCGAGGATGAAAAGCTGAACAGGGTCATCGCCATTGTCCCTTTGGTGAAGGACCGTCTGAAGGTGCTGTCCGATGTATGCGACATTGCAAGATTCATATTCAAGGATCCCGGTACGCCTGAAGCCAAGATGCTTTGCGCAAAGGGTCATACCCCTCAGCAGGAGCTCAAGGCACTTGAGATGGCATACCCGATCATCAAGGCCGGACTTCTCGAAGGAAAGGCTGATGCTGCAATCGAGGAAGAACTCTGCGAGCTTGCACCCAAGCTTGGAATCAAGGTCAATGGAGTGTTCATGCCCATAAGGGCAAGTGTCACTGGCAGTCAGGTAAGCCCACCGCTGTTTGACAGCATAAGGGCATTGGGCTATGATGACGCATTCAAGAGAATGGAAAGGGGCTTGGAGGTGCTGGGAAGCACTTCTGCCTGCTAGGAGGATAATATGGCGGAAGTTACAATGGATAAGATTGTATCGCTTTGCAGAAGGCGTGGTTTCATTTTTCAGTCAAGTGAGATCTATGGTGGTCTCAATGGTGCCTATGACTACGGTCCTCTTGGAGTTGAACTGAAGAACAACATAAGGGATTTCTGGTGGAAGGAGATGACCCAGCTTCATGACAGTATAGTCGGTCTGGATTCATCCATTCTCATGGCATCAAGGGTCTGGGAAGCTTCAGGGCATGTCTCCAACTTCACTGATCCAATGGTGGACTGCAAGAATTGCAAGAGTCGCTTCAGAGCGGATCAGATCGACCTCAAGGGTGCATGTCCCGTATGTGGAACACGAGACAGCTTCACTGCACCGAGGAACTTCAATTTGATGTTTGCAACCCATATCGGGCCTAACAGCGACAGTGCCAGCACGATTTACCTGAGACCTGAGACTGCTCAGGGAATATATACTGAGTTCAAGAATGTGGTCCAGTCCAGCAGGATGAAGCTGCCGTTCGGCATTGCACAGGTTGGAAAGTCATTCAGAAATGAAATCACGACAAAGAACTTCATCTTCAGATCCTGTGAGTTCGAACAGATGGAGATGCAGTTCTTCTGCCAGCCAGGCAGCGATGACAAATGGTTCCCGTACTGGAGAGAGCAGAGAATGAATTTCTACAAGAAGATGGGAATCGTTCCTGAACATCTGAGATGGCATCAGCATGGTCCGGATGAACTGGCCTTCTATGCCAAGGACGCCTACGATATCCAGTATCTGTTCCCGATGGGATGGCAGGAGCTGGAGGGTGTCCATGACAGGACTGATTACGATCTTTCCCAGCATCAGAAGTTCTCAGGAAAGGATTTGACTTATCTTGATCCTGATACAAATGAGCGTTATGTCCCTTATGTCGTTGAGACGTCTGCCGGACTTACCCGAAATGTTCTGATGGCTCTTTCCGATGCCTATGATGAAGAAGCCACTCCTGAAGGAGATGTCAGGACCGTGCTTCATTTCCATCCATTGGTGGCACCTGTGATGGTGGCTGTCCTGCCTCTGGTGAAGAAGGACGGTCTGGGCGAGTTCGCAACCAAGCTCGAGCATGAGCTTCGAGAGGATTTCGTCACTTATTATGACCAGAGCGGTGCTATTGGTCGCCGTTATCGCCGTCAGGACGAAATCGGCACACCTTACTGCATCACTGTTGATTACGATACGTTGAAGGATAATACAGTCACTCTTCGTTTCCGTGATTCCATGGAGCAGGTGAGGATTGGAATTGACAAGATCGTTGAGACGATTCATGAGGAAAACAGGAAATACAGGAGAGTTTGATGAACAAGGCAATTCAAGTACTTATTGATAGAGGATTCGTAAAGGCATGCACGGACATTGATGCTTTGTCCGATCTTATGGACAAGGAACCGGTGACATTCTACCTTGGTACAGATCCAACTGGAAGAAGCCTTCACATCGGGCACATGGTGCCTTTCTTCGCAATGCATCATCTTCAGGAAAATGGCCACAATCCTATTGCCCTTGTCGGCAATGGAACAGCTATGATAGGTGACCCTTCAGGGAAGACTGAGCTTCGCAAGATGCTTTCTCAGGAACAGATCATGGACAACAGCAAGCACATCAAGGAGCAGCTGTCGTCAGTGGTGGATTTCTCTGAGAATCCAAAGCCGGGAATGGGAAAGGCACAGATGAAGTTCAACGGCGACTGGCTGCTGAACCTCAACTACATAGAATTCCTTCGTGATATCGGATCGCAGTTTTCAGTAAACAGAATGCTTACATTCGAGAGCTACAAGCAGCGTCTGGAGCGTGGGCTGAGCTTCATTGAGTTCAACTACCAGCTTCTTCAGTCCTACGACTATCTGACTTTGTATCGCAACTGTGGCGCAAGGCTTCAGATAGGTGGAGATGACCAATGGGGAAACATCGTCGCCGGAACCGATCTGATTCGAAGACTGGATGGCGGTGAATGCTATGGTCTCACCTTCCATCTTATCACACGTGCAGATGGAAAGAAGATGGGAAAGAGTGAGCAGGGAGCCGTGTTCATTGATCCGGAACTCTACAGCCCTTACGATTTCTATCAGTACTGGAGAAACGTCAGCGATGATGATGTGATCAAGTTCATGAAGCTGTTCACATTCATGAGTCTGGATGAGATTGCCGACTGGGAGAAGGTCAACATCAACGAAGCCAAGGAGAAACTTGCCTACGAGCAAACCAGAATCATCCATGGCGAGGAAGAGGCATCCAAGGCGCGTGATGCAGCCAAGGCCGCTTTTTCAACTGGTGGAGACAAGTCAGGAATGCCGAGTCTTGAAGTCAGCGCTGATGACTTGAAAAAGGGAATCGGTGTGATTGATCTGTTTGCTTCAACTGCTCTTTGCAAGACAAAGAGTGAGGCAAGGCGGCTGATCACTGATGGCGGTGCATCCTTGAATGGTGAGAAGGTCCAGGATCTGGAACTGGTTGTGGATTCTTCCTTCGTGCAGGATGGAGACATAATTCTTCGTGCGGGAAAGAAACGTTTCTTCAGGATTGTTGTGAAATAGATCGTGCAATCTACATTTGTATATCTGGGAGAACTCTTTGGGGTTTTCTTTGCAGGAATGCTCCTTGCCGTAGCAGTCGGCAGGGAGCGTTTTCATAGAGTGACAGCTATTCTGCTTATGTTCTCGCTTTATCTTCTTCTTTTCTTCATGGGAGTGAATACCGCAAGGATCGAAGGAATCTATTCGATGCTGGGCTCAATGGGCCTTAGTGCCTTCTTGCTGACAATTTCGGCTGTTGCCGGTAGCTTTGTACTGGGGCTTGGATACGATGTCATCAAAAAAAGAAGGAGCGGATTCTCTGGTGAGTCTCAATCGCCGAAGAGCCATTTGATGTCAATTTCACTGAGTTCCTTGAAGAGTCCTCTGTCAATGGTGCTGTGCGTCGCTGTCGGAATGGTCTTGCAGACTTTCCTGCCTTCAGCTGTAAACTGGTATTTTGAGTCTTCCGTTGATGCCCTGCTGTTCTCGATGATGGGACTTGTCGGGATGCAGATGATGCAGAATGAAGTGAATTGGAAAAGCATTCTTCGTTCTTTTGACATTCTTATGCTACCTGTTTTGACGATATCAGGTTCCTATCTGGGAATAATGATTTATGCATTGTTTTCAGATTTTTCTGTCAGGCAGTGCTTGGCTATGGTCAGCGGGTTTGGTTGGTACTCCATGAGCGGGGTGCTTATCACCAATGCAGGTTTCCCTGTGATGGGAACAATAAGTTTTCTTGCAAATCTCATGCGTGAGATGCTGGGCTTCTTCCTTGTGCCGCTTCTGGGTCTTTGGTTTCCCAGAAGAGCATTGTTGGCAATTTGCGTCTCAGGAACAAGCAGCATGGACTTTCTTCTTCCTCTGATCAAGCAGAACTATTGCATTGAAGCTGTTCCCAAGGCTATAATTCATGGTTGTATCATTGCTTTTTTCGTTCCGATTCTCATACCGATCTGGTTGTAGGAGGTTTCATGAAGATAAATATCGTTCTCTTTGAGCCTGAGATTCCACAGAATACTGGAAATATCGCCCGAACCTGTGCGGCGACAGCAAGTGAGTTGCATCTGGTTGGTCCTCTGGGATACAGCATTGACGAGAAGCATGTGAAAAGGGCTGGATTGGATTACTGGGATGCTGTGGACATTTTCCAGTATGATGATATCGCTTCCTTCATGTCGCAGCATGGAAGCGAGAATCTGCTGTTCTTCTCGACAAAGGCAAGGACATGCTTCACTGAGATTGACTATCAGAAAAAAGATGATGTATGGCTTGTGTTTGGAAAGGAGAGCGCCGGAATTCCCGAGGAGATACTCAAGGACAATAGCGACAGGTGCGTCAGGATTCCGATGATCAATGACACTCGTTCTCTTAATCTTTCCAACAGTGTTGCCATTGCAGTTTATGAAGTTCTGCGACAGAATGGATTTCAGGGAATGACGATGAAGGGAAGTCTTCATCGGCTTTCATGGTGATTATCATGGATTATGAAGTGAATCTAGCCCGTACCCTAGACTGCGGTCAGGCTTTCAGATGGACCTCTGATGAAAATGGGCTTTGGAGTGGAATCGTAGGTGCAGAATCATTGTCTGTTTCGCAGGATGATCTTTCTCCTGTCAGGGACAATGAGTTCTGGTCGAATTATTTCGATATGGGATTCGACTATCCTGGCGCGATCGAGGAGCTTTCCTCCACTGGCGAGGTGATGCGCAAGGCTGCTGAGTTCTCAAGCGGAATCCAGATCCTGAATCAGGATCCATGGGAGGCTCTTTGCAGCTTCATTATTTCTCAGAACAACAACATCAAGAGAATAAGGCTGATTATAACACGTCTTTCCAAGGGCGGATTGTTTCCATCTCCCGAGGAGATACTTGATATCGGTGTGGAGGGGCTCAGGGAGCTTGGACTGGGTTTCAGGGACAGATATGTCTTTGATGCTGCACTGAAGGTGCATCAAGGGGATATCGATCTTGAGGAGCTGAAGACCATGGATGTGTCTTCTGCCACTGAAAGGCTCAAGACTATCTATGGAGTAGGGGACAAGGTTGCTTCCTGTGCCTTGCTTTATGGATTTCATAGATTCGAATGCTTTCCTATGGATGTCTGGATGAAGCGGGTGATGGCTGACATGTTCGATGGCATGGATGGAAAAAAGCTCTTTGGACCGCTGGCCGGACTGGCGCAGCAGTATCTCTTCTTCTATGCACGGGAGTGCTTCTACAAGGAAGGCCAGCATGAGTAAGCCGGTTATAGGAATCATGGGTGACTGGGGCAAGCCTCAAGATAGCATGTTCGACTTTCCCTGGGTGTCGACCAACAGAGCCTACATTCAGGGCTTGAGCGACAGCGGGGCTTTGACGGTGGTCATTCCATTCTTCGAGCCTCAGGTGCTGGATTTCTGTGATGCGATCTTCATTCAGGGTGGTTATGACATTGATCCTTCGCTATATGGCGAAAAGCGTGATGAGCTCTGTCAGAAAAGTGATCTGGAGATGGATCGCAGCATGATTAATGCAGTTAGAGCGGCAAGGGAAAGATGCCTGCCGGTGTTTGGTGTCTGCCGTGGACTTCAACTTGTGAATGTCGCATTGGGCGGAACTTTGTGGCAGGACTTGAGTCTGTGTCCCGGTGCCCACAGACATGATGTTTATGACCGGCCATACGAGGGCGTTCATGGAGTGTCATTTGCTTCTGGTTCGGTTTTGAGGGATATAATTGAGGAAGATGATATCATGGTGAACAGTCTGCATCATCAGGCGGCAAGAAATATTGCAGAGGGACTTCACGTCTGTGCAGTTTCCGATGATGGAGTGGTGGAAGGTCTGGAGAATGAAGATGGCTCGATAATTGCAGTTCAATGGCATCCTGAGGCTCTGATTAGAAATGATGACAGAATGAGACGTCTGTTTGATTTTATCGTCCGAAAGACTGCTATGATTGCCGGAGGGCTTGGAAGATGAAGGTTGCTGTGATTGACGGACAGGGTGGAAGCATTGGAAAAGCAATTGTTGAGCAGCTCAGGGCTGCAAGCAGTGACCTGGAAATAATTGCGATAGGCACCAACAGCCTTGCCACTTCGGCAATGATCCGTGCCGGAGCAACGGCTGGCGCTACTGGTGAGAACCCTGTGAAGGTCGCCTGCCGTGATGTGGACTGGATAATCGGACCTATCGGAATAATCATGGCTGATGCCATGCTTGGTGAGATCACGTTGGAGATTGCCTCTGCGATAGGCGGATCCAAGGCCCATAAGGTTTTCATTCCCATCAACCGCTGTGTGACTGTGGCAGGGGTTCAGCCGAAGTCACTGGCAAGCTATATTGCTGATGCTGTGAAAATTGTGCTTGGCCGTTGACATCTTCAAGGAATCCACGGTATAAGAAGCCTAATTGGGTCATGAAGACCCGCAGAAAGATATAATTCATTTTTATTCAACTTCGACCATGAAGGTCTTCAGCTTTGAGGTACTGTCGTGGGTTCTCTTGTCGAAATTCGAAATCTTCATGTTCAATATGGCTTGAGGACAGTGATTGACGATCTGAGCCTCGTGGTGAGGCCTAGTGAGAAAATCCTGCTTTCAGGACCGAATGGATGTGGCAAGACCACGTTGCTTCGCTGCATGATGAAGCTCCAGAAAATCAGCGGTGGAAGCATATTGATTGACGGTGGGTCTGATTCAGCGGACATTGCCTATTGCAAGCAGGAGACTGGTCATTCAAATTATCCTCTGTCAGCTCGTGAAGTCGTGGCCATAGGTGCGATGAGAAGAAATCGCAGTGAACGCCGCGAGATTGTGGAATTCGCACTTGATCAGACAGGATGCAGCAAGCTTGCAGGGAGAAACTTCTTTTCGCTTTCCGGAGGGGAGAAGCAACGGGTCTCCCTTGCCCGTTGTCTGGCTCAGGATCCCAGTCTGCTGCTTCTTGATGAGCCGACTTCCTTTCTGGACGAAGAGGGATGCGATTCTGTTCTGAATGTTCTCAATTCACTGGATTCCCGTCAGATGACTGTCATTGCGGTGACTCATGATCTGCTGATGACCAGACGACTTGGATGGAAGGTTCTCAGAATGGACAAGGGGGGAGTGCAGTGGGCAACCTGATCTTTCTTTTCTCTCTGAAACCGATTGTCCTTGGTCTCATTGGAATGGCGGTTTCCGGCTTTTCCTTTCCGATTGCAGGTGTGATAATCCTGAACAACGGCCTGATTCCCATGCGCTACATGCTGATGCATGGCGTGATACTGGGTGGTACTCTCGCCATAGCATGGAATCTGCCAATGGTTCTGATGGTGATGCTGACCAATATCTTGCTGGTCTTGCTCATGATGGCGGTGAACCGAAGCCGTTCCATGACCCTTGCCAATGCCAGCACGGCAATGATGGTGTCGACAATGGGCTTGGCTTCGTTGATTTCCCATGTTCTTGATGTGCCGTCAAAGGATACTTTGGAAGTACTATGGGGCAGTCCATTCGCCTTGACCACAGGTGATATCGTGGTGATCGGATTGCTTTCAGTCGCTTTGGTTGTCTATTGCAGTGTCTGCTTCGACATCATTTGTGTTGTTTTCTTCGACAAGGATATTGCTGGAGCTATGGGGCTGAATGTCAGAAGGCATTACACCGTGATGGTTATGATGACTGCTCTGGCTGTAGCTGTGTCGATGAAGGCAATGGGTGCGCTTCTGGTTGATGCATTGCTGGTTCTGCCTGTTCTTATAGCTGCACGTGGCGCTCAGGGCCTCAAGCAGCTTTTTGTGAGAAGTTCATTGATAGGACTTGCATTGTCCATTTCAGGATATATTGTGGCGTTGGTATGGAATCTTCCTGTCAGTGGCGTGCTTGCATTGATGTCGGCGGTCTTGTATGGGGTTTCATCAATCTGGAATGTTCATTTGAAAAGGAGAAATATAATATGTTCAAGAAGAAAATGATGCTGGCACTGGTGCTTTGCACAGCATTGGTTCTGTGTGCCCAGCCTGTGGCCGAAATTAGCAATGGGGTGGTAGCTTCGACAAGCTGGGTCGCAGCCATAGCACAGCTGGCAGGGGTGGATGGTTGCGTTACGATAGCGCCGGCGGACATGAAGCATCCGCCTGAGTATGAAATCACAGCGTCAGACATGGTGCTGGTCACAGGGGCGGATCTGTTCATTTACGCAGGGTATGAGCGGATGATGGACTCAATAAAAAATGCAGCTGGATTGAATGGGGACAGATTTCTGAAGATCGTCACAAAGAACTCCGTAAGTGTGCTGAAATCTCAGGTCATTGCCATTTCCAAGAGGATGGGGACTGAGGCAGAGGGAGCTGAACGGCTGAAGGGATATGTTCAGATGATTGAAGAAGCAAGAGCCTTTGTAAGAGAGAACGGGCTTGACGAGATTCCCTGCTATGTCAATGTGAATCAGATTCCATTGGCAGAAGATATTGGGCTGAAGATTTCAGGGTCATTCGGACCTGGCCCTCTTTCAGCTGAACAGTTTGCCGATGTGGCACGTAACCGCTATCCATTGATAATTGACAACATTCATAATCCGGTATCCAATCCTCTTGCCTCCGTCAGCAGTGGTTCCATATTCCTTACATGGCGGAATTTTCCTGAGAAAATTGAGAAAGATGCATTGATCGGTGTTGTGAGCGGCAATCTGAATCAGCTGGTTTCCATTTTCAAATAGAACAGGGCTTTTGAGAGGCAAAAATGTTTGGAAAAGCATAGGAAGCATGCTAAGATTATAACTGGCTGTAATTCAGGATTTGGAGGGGAAGTGTCATGAAGCGGTTTTTTTTGATTGTTGCTTTAGCACTGATGTTCGGGTTTTCTGTTTTTGCAGATAGCTTTCTGATGAATTTGATTGATTTCGGCATTGATGTCGCCGATCTGGCAAGTTCGGTAAATTCCGGTGTCGAGGTCATGAATAGCGCTGATCCCATAGCCAGCATAAAAATTGAGGCAAGAAATGCCGCATTGAATCTTGATGCAGTCCAGAGAAAGGAAATTTACCAATCTTCCAAGGTCGGCATTGCAGGTCCTTTCTTCATGAATATGCTTGTTGGATTCGGTTCAGGTCATAGAATGCAGGGCGACCTCAATGGAAGTCTATGGATTGCCCCATTCGATGCCGCAGGAATTGGAATTGCAGCCACTGCCGCTTTGATGTACATCGTAGGCTATTTTGTGATTGCACCTGCTGCTCATTGGACCGGCAGCGAATATGCCGACTTCATCAAGTTCGGAGAAAGCTCATACGGCTCAATCTGCCTTTGGTCCGGAATCGCCGGACTGGGTGTGTCGGTCGTGACCAGACTGATAAGCTGCATAAGGACAGTCACATGGGGCAACAGCTACAACAGAAACCTCAGAGAGGGGCTTGGCCTGGATGCTGATCTCAATATTGCATTTGTCCCATTTGTCGACAATGAGAACATGGTTGGACTGAGTATTTCCGGTTCGTTGGCTTTCTGATTTTGGCTTGAATTATTTCTGCTAATATGTCAGTATCATGAATTGAAATGTTTTCCTGTGGATGGGAAAATGTCAGGAGAATCTCACAATGGTTATTGGTGAGTATGTTGATTGCTATCCACCTGATATCGATGGCGTCGGAATGGTCTGCAAGAGTTATGTGGAAGGTTTGAATGCTCTTGGAAACACAGCTTATTATGTGTCTCCAAGAGGAAAGAATCCGTATCCTGGAAAGTTTCCGGTACTGCATTTTCCTAGCCTTCCAATACCAAGGGAACCGTATACTTTGGGTCTTCCATATCTTGGTGTTCAATACAATTATGATGTGAGGCGTGTAGGCTTCGAGCTGGTTCATACGCATTCGCCTTTCAGTGCTGGAATTGAGGCCGCTGGAGAGGCATGGCGTAATGGCATACCGCTGGTCACCTCGTTTCATTCGAAGTACTATGATGATTTCTTCGGAAAGACAGGCAGCAAGTTGATTGCTGACAGCATTGTGAAGATGATTGTCCGATTCTATGATAAGTGCGACGAGGTCTGGACTGTCAACAATGCCACAGCCGATGTCCTTCATGGATATGGATACGAGCATGAAATAGTGATCATGCCGAACGGAACGGATCTCTGGTATCCTACTTTGGAAGACAAGCTTGACGCTCAGAACAAGTATAACCTGGGAGACAAGAATGTGTTTCTCTTTGTCGGACAGCACAATTTCAAGAAGAACATCAAGCT
This sequence comes from Spirochaetales bacterium, assembly GCA_012728215.1. Taxonomy (GTDB): domain Bacteria; phylum Spirochaetota; class Spirochaetia; order Sphaerochaetales; family Sphaerochaetaceae; genus JAAYFO01. The sequence goes on from JAAYFO010000146.1 coordinate 25,156, forward strand.
GATCATCGAAGCGCTTGCAGTATACAGAAAGTGCTTTGGTGAAGACTTCAAGATGCTCTTCGTGGGACAGGGCCCTGATGCGGGTGCCATGCTTGAAATGGTGAAGCAGCTTGGGCTTTCTGACAATGTAGTCTTTGCAGGACATCTTTCCGACCGCAATCTGATGATGAAGATCTATGCCCGTGCGGATCTGTTTTTGTTTCCATCAATATACGACAACGCTCCGATGGTGGTGCGTGAGGCGGCTGCGGCTGGCACTCCGAGCATCCTGATGAGAGGAAGCTGCTCTGCAGAGGGCGTCACTGACAATGTCAATGGTTACCTTTGTGAAAACGATCCTGTCGAACTTGCCGAACGGATCCATTTTGCATTGCCTTCTGCCGAAGAGACTGGAAAGGCGGCACGGATGTCCATCCCGCTTGCTTGGAGCAAGGTTATGGAGATGGTGATGGGTCGTTACAGCAATCTGGTGGCGAGGAAGAAGAAGGCTGACTGAATGCAGCCTTCTTCGTGATTCTTCAGTTCTTGATGTTCATGAAGACTTCCGCCATCTCGTTGATGATTGCAGCACAGGCATTGTCGTCTATGAAGAATACTTCTTCATTGGATTCGTTGACTCCTGCGGCATAGTTTATTCCATATGCCGCGGCAGAGAACTCAATGTCCATCTCTCTTGCAAGGACAGCCTCACAAGCGCATGTCATTCCAACGACATCAAAGCCAAGCTGCGAGAACATTCTGATTTCTGCAGATGTCTCTAGCCTGGGACCGTTTGTCTGGACATAGATTGCATCATCACAGACGGGGCCGAACTTCGCTCCGACTTCCCTGGCACTTTCGAGGATCTTTCTGTTGAGGTCCGAAGAGAAAGGATTTGTCATGTCGGTATGTACAGCCTTGTTCTCGAACATCGTTATTCCTCTCCCGGATAAATCGACGAACTGTGAAAGAAGTCCCCAGTTGCCTGGCTTGATTTTCTGAGAAATCGAACCTATGGCATAGATTCCTATTGCACTGCTGATTCCAAGTTCCTTGAGAGCTGTGATTTCTGCCTTGTAGTTTATGGCATGAGGCGGAACTGTATGTTCTGCCCTATGCCTTGGAATGAATATCACGTCATTGAGAACGAATGCTTCGACTTCGCCAAATCCTGTGATTATGCTCCGCTTCTCCAGATTCTGATAGAATGAACCTGTTCCTGTTCCTCCGATTATTGCTCTCATTGTACCTCCGCTGTCAGTCAGCTATTCTGAATACTATCCGTTTGACTTTGTCAGTCTGTCCTGAACTTGATACTCCAAGTCTGTAGGGTTCGCCAGGGAAGAATACGGCGAATCTGCCTTCTTCTCCCTGAAATACAGCAATGGGGTCGCCATCAAGGGTTCCTGTGTCTGTCGCATTGTCATATCCGATTGTGCTGTCCTTGTTCTCTCGCCAGGCAAGGCTGAGCAGGTCATGCCCTGAAAGAACGATTTCCACCACAGTGGTGTTTCGGTGGAACATGAAAGGTCCGGGTTGATTGCCTGCCTCGATTTCAGTCACGAGATAAGTGACATTTGAATCAGGTGTGCCATAGGCACCTGGTTGATCCTTGTAGACTTCGCCTCTGTCCATCAGGTCGATTACTGTTTTCATATGTGGAACCATAGGAATGTAGAGTTCCAGATTTGCAAGTGTGTCGAATATCATCTATTACCTCTGCTAAGGACAATATGCCTCATTACAGTCTCAAAGTAAAGCGGAAATCGGAGTGAGAAAACAAAAGGACCACCCAGTGGGCATCCTGCATTGTAGACCACGAATTAAATCAGGGTTTTCATTTTGATGGTCTTGTTTTCTTAAACTGAAAGGTTGTTTGAATCTCATTGTGTCAATCAGATTCGAATCTCGATTGAGCACTGTTTTGAGTATTTTTGAAATCCGACAAATAAATCTTTATAACTCAATGTCTTATTTTCGGAGCGAGAGGACTCGAACCTCCGGTATCCTGCTCCCAAAGCAGGCGCCATAGCCGCTAGGCGACGCTCCGATGTGATGGAAAAATCAATCAACCACGAGAAAGCATTATATTGGAATGCCACTTCTTGGTCAAGGCGTTGGGAATAAAAAGGTGATTATTGGAATTTATATGGGAGAATAAAAAATAGTTTCGATAAGTGTTGACCTAGAAGGTCACAGAGAAG
>JAAYFO010000147.1 GCA_012728215.1 Spirochaetales bacterium
GGACTTTCAAGCTTCGCCGGATGGTATGAAGAATACTACGGAGAAAAAAAATGACATGCCTTGTTCTGGCTGCCGGATACGCCACCAGGTTGTATCCGCTCACAAAAAACTTCCCCAAGCCCCTGCTGAAGGTAAAGGAGAAAACCGTTCTCGACTGGCTTGTCGATGACATAGCCGACAGCTGCCATCCCGAAAAGATCGCCGTCATCACAAACCATCGTTTCGCTCATTTCTTCGAAACATGGAAATCCGAATCGAAATCATCATGTCCCATCCAGATCATCGATGATCAGACGACTGACAACGACAACAGGCTTGGTGCGGTCATGGACATTCAGAAGGCCATTGAAAAAGCGGAAATAGAGGATGATCTGATGGTCATAGCCGGAGACAACGTCCTGGATTTCTCACTAGGTTCATTCGCTCGATACTTCCATCAGAAGCATACCACCTGCATCATGCGGTACCAGTTCACTCCCAGTAACGGACCATGCCCATATGGAGTCTGCAGCTGCGATGAAGATGACAAGGTGCTGGACATGGAGGAGAAGCCGGCAATTCCCAAGAGCGACTGGGCGGTACCTCCTTTCTACATCTACGCAAGAAAGGACCTGCCTCTCATCTGCAAGGCAATCAGATCAGGATGTGAAGTCGACGCTCCCGGATCATTCATCCAATGGCTATGCCGTCAGGTGCCTGTCCATGCGATGAAGATGCCTGGAAACCGATATGACATCGGAAACCTTGCCAGCTACGAAAAGATACAGAAGGAATATAAAGGGATACTTACCATTTGACTGTTTTGAGTGATAAAGAGTAAATTCCATTTATGAAAAAGATAATTTCAACAATTCTTATGCTGCTTGCAGCAACCATGGTTTTTGCACAGGGTGTCGCCGAAGTGACTTCCGCTGAAAAGTTTCGCAAAATGATTGTCGAGAAGACAATTGACGGCAATCACTCAGACATCACAGTGATAAGTGACGAAGACCAGGTGTTCGTCTTCCATATCTCTGAGAATACCGTCACAAACAAGGATGTGGAACTGCTGGTCCCCGGCTCAATGGTTCTGGTCGGATACAGCGGGGCAGCCACAAGAAGCATTCCGCCTCAGGCAACAGCTCAGCAGATCATCTGGGAAGGCCACAGGAGCCTGGAAGTAAAAGGGAACTTTGAGACAGTGATGCTCAATTCCATCGATTGGAACAATTCTTCCATGGTCGTCACAGATACCCAGTACAATCAGGAAAAGATCTACCATTTTGATGAGAAGACAGTATGGGAAATAAATCTGACAGACTTGAAGGTCAATGATGTGTTTCGGGTGAAGAACAATGGAATCATGACGATGAGCATTCCTCCTCAGTCATATGCCCAAAGAGTGTTCAAGTAGATTTTCTTCGGCATGCACAGGCAGGATCAGCAGATGGTCCTGCTTTTTTTTGCACTCCTGTCAGGATTTTCCAAGCAGAATACTGATTTTATTACCTTTTGACTACAATATTGAAGATTATCCTTTGCCTGGTGGCAATACTGCCATATAGTATGAATCATACAGACATACCAAAGAAGGACGGTTCTTATTTTGACCATTCATCCTACGCAGGAAGTAAAGGAAAGACTGCTTAAGCTCAGTTCCCATAAATGGGACTATTTCTATCGAGTAGTCATGGGAAAAATTCCATTCAATCCATGCTTCGACACATTCCAGAAAATTGCAAGCCAGCTTGACTGGACGCTAACCAGACTCTGGCTGGAACTGAAAGGAATCCGTGATATTGAGATGTTCGCAGAGGAATTCGGAAGAGATTTCAGCAACCGTACAGGCCTGAAAAAGCAAGACATCATATTCGCCGCACGTGATGATGAGGTCAGGACTTACACAACCGAGACCCTTGCATTGACACTGAACAGATGGAAGGAAAAAAGCAGAAAAAGCTATGGTGAACTCCACCTTCTGAGCAAGAGCAAGATCAACCAGCAGTACATATGGAAGCTCTGCCATGGCAAGCTCGACCCCCACCTTGAGTCTATGAGAAAAATCTGTCAGATAAGAAACAATCCAATAATCAAGCTTCTTGTGGACATTCAGTCCACTGCCCGCATTCAGAAAGTCAAA
>JAAYFO010000148.1 GCA_012728215.1 Spirochaetales bacterium
TTCCCCCTTTCATTTCTTTTAGACTTCAGGAAGCACTTCGGACTTTTGGCTCTTACGCCCATGGATTTCTTACCAACGATGCGATGATTCTTGCTTCAGAAACGCGAACAAGCAGTCCAGTCCGTATCGTCAGGAATTTTGAGTCCATGATGTCGCCTTCGGCACAGGGGCTCTTTCCTTCAGGCGAAGGGGCAGGGTATTCAGGCGGGATCGTATCCTCTGCACTCGATGGCATGAACAGTGCAATGGCCGTGAGCTCATACCTTCGCGGTGGGCTTGCCTCGTAGCATTGAATGTTTTGCATCATCTTTGCATATCAATATGAATGACAAGATATGCTTTTTATGATTAAGTATGTTGTATGAAGAGAACAAAGCTAATTTGCACTATCGGCCCTGCAACCCGAGATGCTGACAGCATTAGAAAACTGATCAAGGAAGGCATGAACATTGCCAGAGTAAATTTCTCTCATGGAAGTCATGAGCTTCATCGAGGGACATTCAAGCTTATCAAGCAGATCAGGGAGGAACTGAAGCTTCCGCTTGCCATCATGCTGGATACCAAGGGACCTGAGATAAGGGTCGAGGTGTTCGAACATGGCGAGGTGACGCTCAATGAAGGTGATGAATTCGTTCTCTATTCAGAAAGCCATCCAGGTGATGCGAAAGGTGTCTCCATCACTTACCAAAATCTGGCCGAAGACATATCCATAAACGACAGGATTGTCCTTGATGATGGAAACATCGAGATGACTGTAGTGGGCATTCGTGGCAAGGATATCGTATGCAGAGTCGTGTTTGGAGGGGTCTTGAAGGACAGAAAGAGCCTTAACATCCCCTGCAAGGCCATTTCAATGCCGTATCTGAAGGATGTGGATCGTTCTGATCTGCTTCTTGGAATCGAGAATGACGTGGATTTCATTGCCGCTTCGTTCGTCAGGTCTGCTCAGGATGTGGTTGACCTCCAGAATTTTCTGGATTACAACGGCGGCCACGAGATCAAGATCATTGCAAAGATCGAGAACCATGAAGGCATAGCCAATTTCGATCAGATTCTTCAGGCCGCCGATGGAATCATGGTGGCACGAGGCGACATGGGAGTGGAGATTGACTATGAGAGACTCCCTGGATTGCAGAAGCAGTTCATCAAGAAGTGCTACAGTGCAGGAAAGATGGTCATCACGGCAACTCAGATGCTTGAATCAATGATCAGCAATCCAAAGCCGACGAGAGCAGAGATAACTGATGTTGCCAATGCAGTGTTCGACGGCACCTCTGCAGTGATGCTTTCCGGAGAGACGGCAGTGGGCCGATACCCATTTCTTGCTGTCAGGGCGATGTCAAGAATCGTGACTCAGGCCGAAAGCGATGCATTTGCCATGCAGGTGTTCAAGGGAATAACCTACCAGAACAACGATGAGATAACCAGTGCGATTTCCGATGCTGCATGTACAACCGCCAGGGATGTGAATGCAAAGGCCATCATTGCATTGACCAAGAGCGGACACACAGCCAGAAGGATTTCAAAGTACAGGCCTGAGAACATCATTATCGCAGCGACACCGAATTTGAAGACATTTCACCAGCTTTCATTGTCGTGGGGCGTGTATCCTGTTCTTTCCAGGTCGATGAAGTCCTCTGATGAGCTGTTCATCCATGCCATTGACTGTGCCAAGCAGCTTGGCTTGGTGGAGGAGAATGATATTGTGGTGATTGTCGCCGGGATTCCGATCGATGTCTCAGGAAACACGAATATCCTGAAGGTTGAGATCGTCGGTCACAGGGGCAGAAAGAAGTGATACTGAGGTCTTGAAGCGGTTTTTGTTCAAGCACAATGATTTCGCAAGATAGATTGAATGGGAAAAAAACGGAAGATGGGTTTAAAATCCACAAAAGACTTTACATTGACTACTTTTTTTGATATGTTTCTAAAGGTGTGCTCAGGCACACTGAAATTTTTGAATGTAAATTTAACAAGGTGGATAATATGGCACGTAGATGTGATATTTGCGGAAAAGGAACTCAGTTTGGTTGCATCGTCCCTAGAAAAGGACAGGCAAAGAAGAAGGGTGGTGTCGGACAGCACATCGGCGTTACGAAGAATTGTGTTTTCCGTCCCAACATTGTTTCAGTGAAGGCAATGATTGATGGCGCACCAAGAACGATTCATGTATGCACTCGCTGCCTCAGGGCAGGAAGAGTGGATAAGGTTGTCAGCCAGAAGGCCGAGTAAGCTTATTTTCTGAATTGTTTTGTGAACTAGAGGGATTCCTGATGGAGTCCCTTGTTTTATTTATTGGAAAGAACTGTCTTTGGTCACTCTTTTTCGGCCAAACCTTCATTCTTCGGTGATCTTGGTGTATTATGGATTGATGATGAGCAAGGAGGAACAAATGGGTATTTCGGTTCATGCTCTGCCACCTGAAGCGTTCTGGAACGAATTGGATCTGGAGGCGTTTGTAGATTCTGCAGTGTCCGAGATGGATGAACGCTGCATCGTATCGGTTCTTCCGGTGGAAGAGATCCGTCTTGCCAATCTTGAAGGCCTGTTTCGCAGAAAAGGCGTCAAGGTCAAGCGTATTCTGCTCAAGCTGGCTTCGGAAATGGATCAGAGCCGCATAGAGCTTACCCGTAACATTGTCTATGTCTGTGAATGCTATGACGAGATAAGAAGCGCTCAGGCTGGAGCGAGGATAGCCGCAGGCATTCCAGGCTCGACTCTGATGCTCTGGCGTCCATCAGACTTCCTTAGGACTGTCGATTCGTCGGTTGATCCTGATGCCGAAGTCATACCTGTCCTCAATTATGGTGATGCCCTGGAAATGTTCTATTTCCTGGATAAGCCTGAAATGGCGGAGTCCATTCGAAGTGCCATGCAGAGCTCACTGCCGATAAGGGTGCGTTGCCTGAGAAAGGCTTCTCATCCAGGTACGCTCATAGCACCTGCCAAGGCTCTCAAGCCTTTCTATGGCGTCAAGTGCATATGTGCGATGAAAGGCCTTACTCTGATCAGCGTGGACAAGATAGACAGCAATGTGGCTCAGCTGATTTTCTCGACTCTGAAGAACGCAGGAATCAGGTTTCAGCTTCTTGCCAGAGCGGGTGGTGATGATTCAATCACGTTCTCTGTCAGAGACAGCCAGGCTTCGGCATGCCGTCTTGCAATAAAGGGATTGTTTCCTTCATATCAGGCTTCGTTTCTTGTCAAGTCTCAGACAAATATCTCAATTGTGACAGCTCTTGGCGAAGGAATGGCCAAGATGTCCGGGATGTGCGGAAAATTCTTTGGAGCGCTTGGTGCCGCACAGGTGAGCATCAAGGCTTTTGCCCAGGGGCTGTACGAGAAAAGCATCTGTGCCGCAATCGATACCAGCCAGCTGATTCTTGCCCAGAAGTCTCTTAACTGCACCTTCTTTGGTGAAGGCCCACTTGATGAGCTTCCAGAAATCAATAACTGCAAGGAACTGTTCCTTGGACTGTTTGGAAAAGGAAATGTCGGAAGCTTGCTTATCGAGCGGATAGCGAAGTTCAACCGCAACGAAGATGAACGAAACATCGTGGTATTCTATATTGCCGACAGCAAGCGCTTTCTTGCTGACCTTGGTGGAATTGACCTTGATACCTGGCGAGACCGCTTTGAGAAGGAGGCTATTCCCAAGAATCCTCAGTTGCTTATGCATGGTCTTGCCGATATGCGACAGCGTCATCAGGTTGCAATGGTTGACTGCACTGGAAGTGATGAAGTTCCATTGCTCTATCCTGGATTGATGGAAAGCGGAGTCAACGTCGTAGTGGGCAACAAGCTTGGAGTATGCATTGAACAGGATATCTTCGACAAGCTTCTCAGTGATGCCGAGTTTCACAACACTCAGTTTGAGTTTGAGGCAACAGTGGGAGCTGGCCTTCCAATCATCAGAACAATCAGAAACATGGTTTCTTCGGGTGAGAGGATCAACATGATTCAGGCAGTTCTCAGTGGCACTCTGAGCTGGGTGTTCTCGAATCTGTCACCACAGAGGAAGTTCTCCGATCTGGTGATTGATGCAATGAGACGGGGATATTGCGATCCAAATCCCATGAACGATCTTTCGGGATTGGATTCTGGGCGAAAGGCCATAATCCTCTCCCATGTGATTTGCCCGGGTCAGTCAATGAATGATGTGAAGATTTCTTCAGTCATTCCTCCTTCGATGGAGAATCGTACCATAGATGAGATCCTTTTGGAGCTATCCTCATTGGATGAGGAGATGGAAAGACTCCGATTGGAAGCTGAGCAGAGGGGTGAAGTCCTGAGATATGTCGGTTCGATACACCACAGCGGAGCAGTGTCCTGTGGGCTGGAATCTGTATCAGGAACCTCCCCGATTGCGATGGGACAGGCTGGGGATTGCTGCTTTGTCGTGTATTCCGAGCACTATCCCGCCGGACTGTGCCTTGTCGGTGATGGGGCTGGCCCTGGAGCAATCTGCAATGCGCTCATGGCAGACATTTGCAGCGTAATGGAGTAGAATGAAGCATAATGAAAAATACAGTGAAATCAGACGTTGCATCAGATAACAGTGTCACAGGCATTTCAAGTGCTCTGCTTTCCGGCACATTCTTTCGTCCATCGGAATTTGTCACAACGACTTATTCCGCTCTTTCCTACACAGATTCAATTGTAGAACTGGCTTTTGAAGCGTTGGCCCCATACTTTGCTGGAGATCCGCTTTTCATGCAATTGCCTGAGATCTGCTATGAGACCTTTGATTTTCCCATTGCCTTGGTTCCCACTGTTCCAAACTGCAAGGTGCTTGAACTCTTTGGCGGACCTGGAGCCTCTTGTTCGGACTTCGGTGCGAGGTTCATTGCCCGGATGGTCAGCCGTCTTGATCCTGCATCTTCGCTTTGCGCAGCTGTCCGGACTTTGGCAGAGGCCAATTCGTTTGTCTGTGCCTTTGGGGGAATGAAGCAGGTTCTGTACCTTGACTGTCCTTCGTCTGCCGTGCCTTCCTCATTGCCCGAGAACATCGTCATATCTGACAAAATACCAGATGACGCCATTGCTGTTGATTGGAGAAACACAGCTTTCATTCTTGGTCTTTCGATTCCTTTCGTCTATGCCGCGCTTCACGATGCCATCGAGGCTGATCGTGCATTTCATTCCAAGGAAGTGTTCTTCTCCAACTTCGTAATTTCTCAATCACATCCTGAGCTTCTTGAAGCTGTGCTGTTCGCAAGGTCTCTGGGTGCTCCGATTGGAAAGATCGCTGTTGCCGAAAGCGTGTCGCATGAAATATCGGATTTTCTTTCAGGACGTTGTGATGCTCCTGAGTCTCTGTCTGGGTTGAGACTGCTTTTTTCAGACAAGGAGCTTCGAGAGAGCCTTGCTGCCTGGAGTGCTTCGGACGCGGAGATTGAAGCTTCATTCGTCAGAAGTCTTGACAAGGCCGGATATGTGCTTCCAAACAAGGAGTCGGCGGCCTGTGAGGCGGTCCGCTTCCTGCATTTCCCTGTTCAACAGTCAATTGTGGTTATGGCAGAGTTGGACGCTTCGGCAGACTGAATCCTTTGTCAGGATATGTGAAAAAATATGGAGAAAGATGAAATCCCCTTAACCGGAGGCTCTCAGTGCGTTACCTTATGATTGATTTCAATATCAAAGGAGAAGAAATAATATGAAGAAATCAATTTGTCTTGTCTTGATGGCGCTTCTCTTGAGTGCTTCATTGTTCGCTTCGACTGACGTAGCTGCAAGGACTGAGGATGGGCGTATTGCAATCCTCCATGGTGACAATACCTATGAGTATTTCGTAGAGGATGTTCCAGAAGATAAAGTAGGATTCGAAGTCGATGTCGATGGCTTCATGGGAATTGACTGGGATAGTGCCAATCTGATCAGACTTGGAAACGTCATATACAACGGAAGATTCTCAAAGCAGTACACACTTGGAAATTTCTACATGCTGGAGCTGAAGGTCAGTTCAGATTCAGCGACTTCAGTCAGTGGCAGTTGGAATGCTCCTGTGCTGAGGCTGGCAAGTGGTGATGAGATCAATGGTTTCTCTCAGAGCATGGAACAGTATTATTCTGCTTCCACTTTCTATCAGATGAAGAAAGGAAAGAGTGAGAAGACCACAGTATACAGCATCATCTTCGAGGTTCCTGCGGGGGAAACCCCTCTGAAGGTCGGCATCACAAAGAA
>JAAYFO010000149.1 GCA_012728215.1 Spirochaetales bacterium
ATTTCACCCTTCAGCTGAACTCTCTGTCGCTTGTGCCCAAGCTCGGGAATCGGAATCGCAGAAAGAAGCGCCTGAGTGTATGGATGAATTGGATTGTCAAACAACTCCTCAGCCGGAGCCTTTTCCACTATCTGACCGAGATACATGACGGCTATGTCATCGGAAAAGTGGTTCACAACACTCAGGTCGTGAGTGATGAAGATGTAAGTCAGTCCAAGCTTGACCTGAAGCTCCTTCAGCAGATTCAGAATCTGAGCCTGAATCGATACGTCCAGAGCAGAGACCGGCTCATCACAGATGATCAGCTTCGGTTCGATTGCCAACGCCCGTGCAATTCCAATCCTCTGGCGTCTTCCTCCGTCCAGTTCGTGAGGATAAGTGTTGATATAGCGTTCGGCCAATCCCACTGTCTCCATCAGTTCCAGAACTCGCTCCTCGATCTTCAGCTTGCCCTTGATGATCTTGTTCTCAACGATGGGCTCGGCAATGATCTGGCTGACAGTCTTCTTTGGATCCAGAGAAGAGAAGGGATCCTGAAATATTATCTGCATGTCCTTTCTCATGTGCCGCATCTCTCTCTTGGAAATCTTGTTGATATCCTTTCCATCGAAGATGATCTCTCCATCTGTCGGTTCAATGAGTCGGAGAATCGCTCGGCCGGTTGTGGATTTGCCGCAACCGGATTCGCCCACCAGTCCAAGAGTCTTTCCTCTTTCCAGTTTGAAGTTTATGTCATCGACTGCATGCAGCATCCCGCGGGAAGTCTTGAAATACTTCTTCAGATGCTTCACTTCAAGAATAATATCTGCCATTACTTTTTCCTTCCTCTTTCGATCACGAAGCTTGGATCTGATTCATATCTTCTGCAGGCTACCTTGTGAGTTCCTCCAACGCTGCAAAGGTCAGGAACTCCCTTTCTGCATTCTTCAGTGGCATAGTTGCATCGTGGTGCAAATGCGCATCCCTGGGGAAGATTGGTCGGATCAGGCATCAGTCCATGAATAGGCTTGAGCATTCCCTTTCGATCCTTGATGTTGGGAAGGGAATTGAACAAGCCTTCCGTGTAAGGATGACGGGTTTCTCCGTAGACTTCCTCCAGGCTTCCCTGTTCCACTATTCTTCCTGCATACATGACAGCGACTGCATCGCAGACTTCAGCCACGATTCCCAGATCATGTGTGATCATGATCATGGAGGTGTTGTACTTTTCCTTGAGCTCGTTCATCAGTTCCAGAACCTGCGCCTGAATAGTGACATCCAGTGCCGTTGTAGGCTCATCTGCGATCAGAAGCTTTGGGTTGCAGGCAAGTGCAATGGCGATGACCACACGCTGCTTCATTCCACCGGAGAACTGATGAGGATACTCATTTGCTCGCTGTCTGGGGATTCCCACCATTTCCAGCATGTCGCCGGCTTTTTCCATAGCCTGCTCCTTGTGGAGATGCTCATGGATCTCGATTGATTCGGCAATCTGCTCACCGACAGTGAATACAGGATTCAACGCAGTCATCGGATCCTGGAAGATCATCGAGATGTCCTTTCCCCTGACTTGTTCAAGCTTGGAAATCGACATTCCTCTTATATCCTGACCATCAATCTCCAACCGGTCGCACTCGACGATTCCAGGTGGATCTGGAACAAGCCTGAGCATTGCAAGCGCGGTGGTCGTCTTTCCAGCTCCAGTTTCTCCAACGAGCCCCAGCGTCTGTCTGTATCCAAGCCTGAGGCTTATTCCGTTCACAGCATGAACAACCCCGTCCTCAGTCTCGAATCTGACATTCAGATTATCAATATTCAGAATATCATTCTTTGGTTCGGCAGTCTGATTCCTGCTTGCCGTCATCTTCTTTTTTTCCATTTTCTCAACCGCATCCAGCTTTGGATTTTTCTTCTTCGATTCTTCTTTCATTTCAGGCCGACCTCCTTAACGCTTGAGCTTTGGATCCAGCGCATCGCGAAGTCCGTCACCAAGAAGATTCAAAGAAAGAACAGTGATCATTATTGCAATTCCAGGGAACAGCGTCATATAGCTGTAGTCTCTGATGAAAAGTCTTCCAGCGGAAAGCATGCTTCCCCATTCCGGTGCAGGAGCAGGAACTCCAAGGCCTAGGAATGAAAGCTGCGCAGCTGAAATGATTGCAGAACCGACTCTGAGCGTAGCCTGAACAATTATCTGGGAAACGCAGTTCGGCAGAATATGGACAACGACGATCTTCCAGTCCGGCTGGCCGATTGCTCTGGCTGCTTCGACGTATTCCTCACCTCTGACGACAAGAACCGCCGCCCGTGCGACTCTTATGAAAGGCGCAGTGCTGGCAATTCCGACAGCAATCATAAGGTTGAGCGTACTCTTGCCCAAGGCGGATACTACGGCGATGGCCATGAGAACAGAAGGTATCGAAGAGAATATATCGCATATCCTCATGATGATGTTCTCAAACGTTCCACCGATGTAGCCAGCCGCAGCGCCAAGAGCGGTGCCGACGACCAGGGCTATAGCCACTGCCACAAGTCCGACTGCCAGGGAATATCTGGAACCGTAGACGATTCTCGCAAAGATGTCTCTTCCCAGGTCATCAGTTCCGCAAACATGCTTCCAAGATGGCCACTGCATTCTTTCTCTAACGTTCAATCCGATCACATCAGTGCTGTAATCGTAGATATAAGGGGCAATCAGAGCTCCGATTATTATTATTACAAGAAGCAAAAGACCGAGAAGCGCACCCTTGTTTCTTCTCAGCTGCATCCAGACCATCCCGAATGAACTTCTTTTCTTATAGAGCTTGGAGGCACGGAGTTCCTTTGCATTTTTTTCAATTGTCATGACTGAGCCCCCTACTTCGTGTACTGCGCCTTGATACGTGGATCGACGTATGCATAGACGATATCAACGACTAGATTTACAACGGTGACAAGCATCGTCGTCATGATCAGAGCACCGGTAACCGTCGGGATATCCCGCTGGTCGATGGCATCGACTACAAGCCGGCCAACGCCAGGCCATGCAAAGACTGTTTCTGCAAGAACCGATCCTCCCAGAACGTTGGAGAACTGGACACCGAATATTGTGATGATTGGAATCAGGGCATTTCTAAGAGCATGATGATAGATCACCTTCTTCTCTGCCACACCCTTGGCGCGGGCGGTGCGGAGATAATCCTGCCTAAGAACGTCCAGCATGGACGAACGAGTGGTTCTGGTCATAAGCGCTGCAAGGCCCACTCCTACAGTGACTGCAGGGAGAATCACACTTGCAAATCCCTCCGCTCCACCACTGGGGAACCATCCCAGCTTCAGGGCAAACAAGAGCATAAGCAGAAGGCCCAGCCAGAAGTTCGGCATGGAAAGACCTATCAGAGCCAAGATCATCGCTATCGTATCCTTGATGGTATTCTGGTTGATAGCGGCGACGATTCCAAGCGGAACGGAAATTATCACTGCAACAAGCATTGCAAGTGAGGCAAGCTTCAATGTGTTCGGAAGACGCTGCAGATAAAGCTGCATGACGTCCATCTTGGTTATATACGAAGTGCCAAGATCACCTCTTATTAGTTTGAAGATATAGCGGAAGTAACGGGTGACAAGAGATCCGTTCAGTCCC
>JAAYFO010000150.1 GCA_012728215.1 Spirochaetales bacterium
CTCAGGATTTCCATCGGTGCTCGCCCACTTGCCATATAGAAATTAAAGTGGTATTGTATAACCAACTAGGGGTTTTTCAATAAACCAGACGCACCGTTCAATGCGTCAAGGAATTCTATTTTATTATGTGTCAGTCAAAAAAAGAGCTTCGACTCATCAGAGGAGCTACTGTTGTCTGTTTCTTATTTGGGATCCTAGGGGTCGGGCTTTCAATCTTATCATCTTCCAGGTCAATTCTATTTGATGGAATGGTATCCTTCATTCAGAGCGGCTTCATTCTACTCTCCGGAGTAATTCTCAAAATGCTTTACAGAGGCGAAACAGAAGATTATCCATTCGGATACTCTGCATTTGAGCCATTTCTGATCATCATCAGGGTGACCATTATGATGAGCTTCAATGTCTTTCTCCTCTACGGGTCAGTGAAATCACTATTTGCCGGTGGATACCAGATCAAGGCCGACCTGGCACTGGTCTATGCCGCAATATCAGTTGTGGTGTGCTTTGTCATCTTCATGATTCTCAAGGCCAACGCCAAGGTCTCCAATTCTTCATTGCTCAAAGCAGAGGCCATAAACTGGCTCAACGATACACTTCAGGGTGTTGCAATGCTCATATCGATAGTCATCATGCTTGTATTGCGAAACAGCAAGTATGCATACCTGTCCGCATATGCAGACCCAGTGATCTCTATCCTTCTGATTTCGTGCCTTGTCCCGACATTGGTGCGTCAGCTGATCTACAATACAAGGGAGCTTCTCAACGCCGCTCCATCGGACAAGATTCAGAACAACCTGAAGAAAATCATCCAGATAGCGGTGGGAACTTATGGATTCAAGGATTTCACTCTCTACTGCACCAAGACAGGCAGAGTGATCACAGCCATTGTCTACATAACATTGAAGCAGGAACGCCCAATCATGGAGCTGGATCTGATCAGAGGAAAGATCATTGAATCAATGAAGGATTACTGGGAATTCAGTGATATTGATATAATCTTCTCTCTTGATCCGAAATGGATGGACCTCAACGACCCACCTCAGTTCGACATTGTGGAGCCAGACGAGGACGATACTATCCTCGCCTGACTTTCTTTGCAGGCTTTCAGTTCTTGACGATCACCGGCTTTTTCTTCAGTCTGAGCTTCAAAGGCTGCTGGCGTACAATTCTTCTTTTACGAATCTCGTAGCAGTAGTGAATCTTAGGATTGCGCAAAAAATCATCACCAATAGTCTCCCGACTGATATCCTTGACATCGAAAATCTCACAGATGTACTCATCCATGACGAATTTAGTGAAGTTGGTCGAGAAAATCAGCAGACCATCATCCTCCAAATGGGCCATGCACGCTTTTATCAGTCGACTGTGGTCATACTGAACATCGAACGTGTCACGCCCCTTGCTGTTTGAGAAGGTAGGAGGATCACAGAAGATCAGATCGAAGCGGTCTCTTGTGCCATTGAGGAATCTCATGCAGTCATCGAGGTAGAAGAAATGGTTGAGACTGGTGAAACCGTTCATTTCCATGTTCTTCTGAGCCCAATCCAGATAAGTGCCACTTGCATCGACGCTTACTGTAGACAATGCACCGCCTGCAGCGGCATATACTGTAGCAGAAGCTGTATAGCAGAACAAATTGAGAAATCGCTTTCCCTTTGACTGCTGCTCGATCATTCCCCTTACAGGACGATGGTCCAAAAACAGTCCAGTATCCAGATAATCGGTGAAATTCACCATGAATCGGTGTCCACCTTCGCGGATTATAAAGAACTTGCTGTCTGCCGCATCCTGACGATTGTACTGGCTCTTGCCTTTCTGAATGCACCTCTGCTTGACAAATATATTCTCAAGGTCAATTGAGGTGACTCTTTCGGTAGCCAGTACAAGTTCATCCAGCCTTCGCTGTGCATCTTCAGGATCTATCGTTGATGGTGGAGCGTATTCCTGGAGACTTATCCACTTGTCATCATAGATGTCTATGGCAGCTGAATACTCCGGCATGTCAGCATCATAGAGACGATAGCATGTCACACCTTCCGCAGCCATCGGTTTCTTCAGGGAATCCAGGTTCTTCTTCAGACGGTTGGCTGCCATCTGAGCCCCCTCGGAGAGAGGCATTGAAAGCCTTTCAGCCTTTCGTGCCTTGGCTCTTTCCACCAGAGCATCCTTTTCATCCTGAGTATAGATATAGTAATGAGCAAGCTGGCACTCTATTCCGCCATTGAACAGAGAATTTGTCCGGTCTGGCTTCATGTCCACATAACCAAGAAGACTGGCATCTCCACAGAGAATCGAGGCATTCCAGCCCTTGAACTTGTCGGTGATCACGTGACCAATCCCGCTATAGAGCCTTCTGATGTCGTCATCTTCATCATTCATTCTTATTCCATAGGGAGGATCGGTGACTATGCAGCCAACCTCTGCGGGAACATCTTCAACTTCGGTCTCAAGGAAATCACGACAGAAGAAATCAATGTACTGATCCACACCTGCGGCTTTTGCATTCGTCTTGGAAATCTCGATGGCATGAGGATCGATATCCCATCCAATAATCCTGAACGCTGGAGTGACCTGACTGGAATCAGCTTCCTGAAAGACTTCATTCCATGCATTCTCATCATGGAAAGGCAGTCGATAAAATGAGAACCGATATGGGTCTATCAGGCCGGGCGCCATGTGTGAAGCAGCCATTGCGGCTTCTATGCAGATTGTTCCACTCCCGCAGAAAGGATCCAGAAGCACGCAATCAGCTCCATTCTTGAACCATTGACTTCTGGAGACCACCGAAGAAGCAAGGAATTCAGAAAGGCAAGCATCAGTCTGCTTCCTTCTATAGCCACGCTTGGCCAACGAACGACCTGCGAAATCCAGATAATATGAAACAGTATCTCCATCGATATGGAGTGCAAACCCGATATCAGGATTGTCGATATCCACAGTAGGACGTTCATCATCGCATTTCTCACGGATACGATCGACTATGGCATCCTTCAGTCGTATTGAGATGTAATGGGTATTCATCAACCAATCACAGGCTGAGACAGTCTCGCTGATTGCGAAAGTCATCTGCGGATCGAGGAAATTCTCCCACGGAAGTTCAACGCTATGTTCATAGAATTCATCAATCGAAGTAATTTCGGCCTGATGGAAAAGAACAAGAAGTCTTGTAGCACATCTGGTCCAAATGCAGAATCGGTATCCGGTTTTCAGATCACCCTTGAAATACACACCACCCTTGGTGCTCTTCACATCATCTGCACCAGCCTGACGGGCTTCAGTTTCAACCAAATCAGTCTGATTGGCCGATGTCATCGCAAAATAAATCATTTTCCCTCCCCAAACAACTCTTCCTTGGAAAAGGAATAATCAGTACCACAATTTAAGCACGACACAGTGACTGGATATTTGTCATCCTTGAGTATCGAGTCCTTCTCATCCTGTGCCAGACCTTTGAGATGAGCCAGAAAATGACCTCTCGTGCATGGACAGGAGAAACCAACTGGAGCTGCTGAAAGAAATTCAGGATGAAACTCTGAAAAGACTTCTGCGACATATTCCTTCATGTCGGTTCCCTGGCTGATTGACTTACCCACATACGGAAGTTCTGGAAGCAGAGCCTCAAGCCTCTTCAAGTCATCTTCCGGACAATTCGGCAGCACTTGCACAAAGAACCCACCGGCACCCATCAGGCGACCTTCCTTGTCAAACTTAAGACTCAAGCTGAAAACTGTAGGTGTCTGTTCACTCTGCTGATAATACAGAGCCAGATCCTTGGCCAGATCTCCATATTCCATCATCACATCCCCTTGGAATGGAGTCTTGCTTCCTTCAATCATCTTAGTGATACTAAGAAAGCCAGGCCCATAGAGCATGTTCAGATCGTTGCCTTCAAGAGGCTTGTCCAGCTTGATCGGAGCATCGTGAAGATATCCTCGGACAGCTCCACACGCCCATGCTTCAACAGTGAAACCCTTTATCGGACCTCCGCATTGGACAGAAAGAGTTATCCTGTCATTGCCTTTCACCTCGGAAGCCAGAAGCCCCCCGGCAATATAAGCTTGTCCCAGAACCCAAGTTTCCAGGAACCCCAGGCCGAAGTTGGCCCTGACCTGATTCACCATTGTGGTGCACTGCACTGCAGTCAACCGGAATTTTCCTTCGTCCAACGTATAAATATAACGTGAATCTTCAGGCAGCCTTTCAAGCTGTTCCAGCACTGTGGCATCATCTATTTTCTTTTTTATCATATCTTTGGTTAATGTAGTGGAAGTGAGGGTTTTGTTCAATATGCTGAACAGAGATTCCGTTACTGGACCAGTACTTCCGCAAGCACGCTCACAAGAGGCTGATATTCTCCATCTATAGCGGAAATATCCGCTTCAAGAAGTCTGTCCGGATCCATTTCATACCATTTCAGATCATAACCAGCATTCAGAGCCAGCAGATAGAAGAAAACTCTTGCAGTTCTTCCATTCCCATCGAAGAACGGATGCAACGCCTCAACTTCACCCATGTAGAATGCCAGATCATTGACGAAGGACTCCCTGTCACGCCCTGTAAGGTAGCGATCCGAAAAAAGCTTGGAAAAGATTGTATTCGCCATCTGATTTATATACTGAGGCTTGCAGAATGAAGTTCTTTTGGAAGCATCGAAATGTCTGATTTCACCAGCGGATGGATAGATATCGCCAAAAAGCACAGTGTGGATTTCCTTCAGAAGTTCAAAATCAAACTTGGTTGGAATCGGCTTCAAGAATATTTCAGCCATTCTGAGTGGAATGATACGGCATTCCAGATTGATCATCTCATTCCTTTCTTCGATATTGAAGTAGTTCACCAAAGTCCTGGTGTCAAGATAATGTCCGTTTTCTTCATCTGATGGAATGAAATTCTCATCCAGCATAGCTTCACGGATCACTTCTTCCACTGCCTGATCGGCGGAAACATCTTCATCCAGAATCGACATTATCTGCCGTTCCTGCCCATCTTCGAGGGTAGCACCCTCAACTTCCATTGAAAATCGTATAAAGTCGATGCAAGCCTGCATCTGGCTGCTTTTCACTCCATCCTCCTACAATCTATGAATCTCATATTATCGATAGAAAAGCTTCTGGGTCAAGAACGGGATGTATCAAAACCGGTAACTGAATGAAATACCAGCGGAAAAAGACTGCTCAGTAGTGAGAATATGGAACAATCCGGTAAACTCAGCCTCGACATACTTCCCCATTAAGAATCTCATTCTGGCACCGGCGCTTCCTCCGATTCCAAAACAGAAGGCACCACTTTCAAAATTCCCTGCCATTTCCAATCCAAGCGGGATTCCTATGCCAAGCCTATCTGAAAAAGACATAGACCAGACAGAAAGGGCCGAAAGATTGACTGAATCAAACCTGAGCGGAGACCTTGGATAGAAATCAGCCATCAAGCTGAAACGCAGATCCATGCTGAACAGCTGGCTGATCTTCCACAATTCATTTATGCCAAAGACAACACCTGTCTCCAGAGTTTTTGCAGTACTGTTGGACAGATCACTCTTCAGCATAAGTCTGCCACCGATATCAAACCTGTGCACGTCAGATGGAGCTTGCTCAACAGCAGATTCAGCGGCAACCGCATCGACTTCAGGTTCAGGCTGTCCGACGACTTCGGCTTCTGACTCAAAAGCGTCGACAGTCGCCTGATTCCCTATCAGCTCATCGACATTTGCCGACGTTTCAGAGGTAAGTTCCGATGACTCACTCCAGTTTATTCCATCATAGGATTGCTGGACATACAGAACATGAGGGACAGACAGATCCAGATTCTCCAGAGTGACGGCTGTCTCATAATAATCGCACTCAGTCCATCCATCTTCATTCTGCGAATCAAGCTGATAACGGAATCTCGTCACATCAAAGTCGTCCCAATCCCACAAAAAAGTCAGGGTCTTGCCTTCTGCAGCCAAAGTCAGACATGCAAGAATGATGATAATAGTTATAACAGTACGTTTCAAATCAGACCTCGAATGGAAAAGACAGCGGTTTCACTCCGCTGCCTTGTCTTTCTCTAGAAGGGAAAATTCGCAAAGGAATAGACATATGTGAACTTAGCACCTATCCCAAATCCCTTTGTGATTGCAAAGCGAAGTCCAGCCTCACCATATGCACTCATTGTGATTGAATTATGTGTAGCGGCATCCATGTCACCCATGACACCACCGCCCAGCATCAGATGAACTCTTCCGATTCTGTATGCAATTTCCGGACCGAGCTTCAGACCAAATACCAACGGCTTGTCCCAGAAGGCACCAATGCTGTAGCCGATACCGAAATCCGACTGCTTGAGGAAGAAGTCCTGATTGAAACTTCCAGCCAAAGCCTTGGAATAAACTCCTTCCTTGTCATAAAGCACAAATGAGCCATCAAGGCTGATGAAGCTGCCTGCCTTGTTCAAATCCGCTGATGTGTCGGCGACTGCCACTTCTTTATCAGAAGTGGAAGTTTCCGTGGCAGCTACTGGTTCTTCAGCAGTAGAAACAGCTTGAGAATCTTTCGTCTCAACTGAAAGCGCAGGTGCTGAGACAAGAACAGGAATAGTCAGCGATGAAGCGCTTCCAAACAGTATTCCATCATACGAAGCCTGGACATATACCACATGATCAGAATCGCGCTGAACATTAACAATCATTCCGCCAGCAGTGGCATCAGCAGAAATCCAATTTCCCTCACTCTGGCCATCAATCTGATATCTGACATACTGCGGCATTGGATCGATTCCAGTCCAGTCAAATGCAACAAAAACATCACCTGCAAAAATCATGGCAGGAAATAAAACAATCACCATGATCCATCCAAGACACCTTCTCATAATACGCTCTCCTCAGCATCCTCTCCCCACAGATCTCAGATGCTTTCCATATCAATATTATCCAAAAACTGGCAACTAATCCACTGTTCAGTCAATATCTGACTTAGAAATTGATCCGAACCCCTCTCCAAGCACATTATAGGCATCACTGACTATCACAAATGCATTTGGATCGGCCTTGTGGACAATTCTGTTCAGCTGCGTGATCTTGTTGTTCTTGATCACTGTCATTATCACTGGGCGGTCCTGACCACTGTACATTCCGACACCGCTGAGAATAGTACCACCATGGCCAAGCTGTTCGAGAATCTGCTTCTGTATAAGTTCCCTGTTCCGGCTGCATATGATGAATACCGTCTTGGCATAATTCTTTCCAAGTGAAAGGACTACCTTGTCAATCATGATGCCCGTCACATACACAGTGATGATGGCATACAGGGCACTGGTAATCCCAAACACGAAAATCGAAGAGAAGATAATCACGCCATCCACTATTGCAAGCGCCATTCCCATGGAAATCGGAGTATATCTTGAAATTATCTGAGCCAGAATATCGGTGCCACCTGTATTGGCTCCGCTCTTCAATACAAATCCCATTCCGGCACCAGCCAACACTCCACCGAACACCGCCGAAAGCAGCACCGAAAGAGAATCATTATAATCCAGGAAACCCTGCGCCCCGAATATCCTGATGAGGATGGTGGTGAATCCGGACAGAAACACTGTGCCCAAAACAGATTTGATTCCGTATGTCTTGCCAAAGATCGCTATGCCTATGACAAACAACGGTATGCTGAGTATGAAGATCATCACTCCTGGATCCCAGCCGAGCGTGTGAAAGAGAATAGTAGATATTCCGCTCACCCCGCCAGCTGCAATCTTTCCAGGGTTGATGAAGAAGACCAAGCCCGCGGCAGTCACAAAAGAACCCAGAATTATATAAAGATAGCCTGGAAGCTTTTTCCAGAACGCCACGTACCAGGGCTTCTTCTCAGAATCAGTCATTTTCCCAAAGCTTTTCAGGATAGTAACCCTCCTGGGTCTTCTGCATCAGATTCTGATGAACGATTTCCTTGTCTTCCTTGTAAGTCATTCCAAACCATCTTTCGGGAGTGCTGAACACCTTGATCTTGCCCAACCCCTTGGTGACGATCTCGCTGGCGGCATTTGGAAGCAGGCTCTCGCCCTTGGCTGTCAGCAGATTCTCATTGATGAAATCACGGAAATACTTGCCGAAGAAATCCAATGCGACAGGAGTGAATCCAAAGAAGTTCATCGATACCGTCTCATCTCCAGTCAGAAACACATCACCCTCAGGCAGATGAGATACAATCTTCCCTTCTGGAGCATACTCAATCTTTGTGTTCTCACGCATGTTGACAAGAAAGCCATCCTTCACAACACAGACACCGCGGGAAACCGAACCCATCAAGCTCATTGTATTGCTAAGTTTGTATCCGACCATCGAATGCTCAGTGCTGTCAACGGAAACCGAAGACAGATACTTGCCCATGATCTGATAAGAAGTCCTGCCGTAAAAATCATCAGAATTGATTACTGTGAACGGCTCATTCAAAGCCTTTTCGGCACATAGGACAGCATGGACAGTTCCCCAAGGCTTGGTACGCTCTGTGCTCTTTGCGATCTCGTCTGCAGTGAGAAGGCTTTCTCTTGACTGAAAGACGTACTCAGCATCCATGTTTCTGGCAACACGGTCAAAAAGTCTTTCTCGGAAATCATGCTCGATATCTTTTCTGATAATGAACACCACTTTACCATATCCGGATTTTCTGGCATCAAAAATACTATAATCAAGCAAAGTCTCACCGTGCATTCCAACGGCATCAATCTGCTTAACTCCACCATATCTGCTTCCCATTCCGGCAGCAAGTACCAATAACGTAGGTTTCATAAGCCCTCCTGACTATTTCTGA
>JAAYFO010000151.1 GCA_012728215.1 Spirochaetales bacterium
ACTCCAGCATGTCCACTTGTCGAATGTGCCGTGTGCCATGAAGAACACGTTCCCTTCCACGTGGAACTTTCCAAATTGCTTGTATCCGACATTGAGGTTGCCAACCAATGCGTCGCCACCATATTTGTATCCCAGGAATTCTTCATCGTATGTGACACCGCTTTCACTGTAGTTTCGCACTGCAACCACATAGTTGATCCCATATCCTCCCTTCGACTGGCTGTAGTCTTCCTTGTCCCTCAGATAAAGGAACGGGTCAGTCCTTACTCCTTCAAGAGAACCGTACAGCATCCCATTTCCTACGCTGAATGCACCCTTGAGTCCGACAAGGAAACCGTATGCAGATGGCAATGACTTGCTGTCCTTCCCAGGTATTGGTTCTCCAGGCAGTGCAAATTCATCAATCACCGCCTGTGCATAGATGTTAAGTCCATTGACTATCGTCCAATCCACTTCAAAACCCAGAAGGGAATTTGACATGCTTCTGATGTAGTTGTTGTGATAGAACATCATTGGATTGAGTACCATCAGATCAAGGTTTCCATCTTCATTCATGTACATTATCGACTCAGTGAGTGTGATATTGAGCTTGTCATGGAACAAGCGTCCTTCGATTCTGTGCGCCATGAACATGCTCAGGCCTTTGATTACCTGATGCTGATCATTGGACTTTCCCCATGGTGTGCCTGAATAGTTCATCTGATGAGGGAAGAAGCTTGCAACGAAAGTGTATTTGAAGACATCAGAGAACGTAGTGATTCTTGCCATGTTGTGATAGAGCAGATTGTCACCCACAAACAGATTCCCGGTTTCTCCTGCGCCCCAGTTTAGCCGGTCTCTTCCAATCTGGAATGACCAATGAGCTCCGCCACCGGATATGAATGCACGATAGGGGAAATTTAAGTTCATGTCGTTGATCTTGAAGACGAGGTTCTGAAATCCCATGATGTTGGTCGAAAAGGCAGTGCTTCCGATTTCTCCCGAATTCACATGTATCTGATTCATCAGGTCAAATTCAAAGAATCCATAGAAATGTCCTGCAGCCCAAGTTTCCCAATCGAGGGCTATGAATGGCTTCTGATGCATCATTCCATAGATCCAGTTTGAACGGCCTTGGAATGCAGTGTCCTTGCTGTTGTGATAGTAACCTTCCAGATTTGCATTGAAGTCGAAATTCATAGCCACGCCTTCTGCCAGTTGCACAGGTTCACTGCCCAGCTCGGCCATGATGAATTCGTAAGTTGATTTCTGTCCTGATGAAAGCCCTTGCTCGTTGATCTTATCAGCCATCAGTGCTAGTTCAGAAGCACTCCACGGTCCGGTGGATGACGGCAATGCATGTCCTTTGGCAATGTACAGAAGCCTGATGGCCTCATAGACTTCGCTGGTCGTTTCATAGATTTTCTGCTGGTTGTCGTATGCAAAGAGCATTGCAGCACACAAAAACAGGCAAAGAAAAATTGAAATGTTCTTTTTCATTCTGTTCTCCTTGGTATGATGGACGATATCGTCCATGCATTTGATAGTAACACATTTTTCCAACAAATGATA
>JAAYFO010000152.1 GCA_012728215.1 Spirochaetales bacterium
ACTCCAGCATGTCCACTTGTCGAATGTGCCGTGTGCCATGAAGAACACGTTCCCTTCCACGTGGAACTTTCCAAATTGCTTGTATCCGACATTGAGGTTGCCAACCAATGCGTCGCCACCATATTTGTATCCCAGGAATTCCTCATCGTATGTGGTTCCGCTTTCACTGTAGTTCCTGACTGCAACCACGTAGTTGATTCCATATTCTCCCTTCGACTGGCTGTAGTTCGCCTTGTCCCGCAGATAAAGGAATGGATCGGTCCTGACTCCTTCCAGAGAGCCGTACAGCATCCCATTTCCCAAACTGAATGCACCCTTGAGTCCAACCAGGAAGCCGAATGCTGAAGGCAATGACTTACTGTCCTTTCCAGGAATGGGTTCTCCAGGAAGCGCAAATTCATCGATCACCGTCTGAGCATAGAGGTTCAGACCATTGACTATCGTCCAGTCAGCCTCAAAGCCCAGGAGGGAATTCGACATGCTTCTGATGTAGTTGTTGTGATAGAACATCATTGGATTGAGTACCATCAGATCGAGATTTCCATCCTCACTCATGTACATAATTGATTCAGTGATGGTGATATTGAGCTTGTCATGGAACAAGCGTCCTTCGATTCTGTGCGCCATGAACATGCTCAGGCCTTTGATTATCTGATGCTGATCTATCTTACGCTCATCCGTGTTCGTGGACTCTCCCCATGGTGTGCCTGATGGTGTCTCTGCATAGTTCATCTGATGTGGGAAGAAGCTTGCCACAAAAGTGTATTTAAAGACGTCGGAGAAGGTTGTGACTCTTGCCATGTTGTGATAGAGCAGATTGTCGCCCACGAACAGGTTCCCAGTTTCTCCTGCGCCCCAGTTGAGCCTGTCTCTTCCAATCTGGAATGACCAATGATCTCCACCACCGGATATGAACGCACGATATGGGAAGTTCAGGTTCAGGTCGTTGATCTTGAAGACAAGGTTCTGAAATCCTACGATGTTGGTCGAAAAAGCCGTGCTTCCGATTTCTCCTGATTTCGCATGGATCTGATTCATCAAGTCAAATTCAAAGAAACCATAGAAGTGCCCGGCTGCCCATGTTTCCCAGTCAAGGGCGATGAATGGCTTCTGCTGCATCATTCCATAAATCCAGTTTGAACGACCTTGATATGCTGCATCCTTGCTGGTGTGGTAATAACCTTCCAGATTTGCATTGAAGTCGAGATTCATCGCCATGCCTTCTGCAAGCTGTGCGGGTTCGCAGCCAAGCTCTGACATCACGAATTGGTGAGTTGCTTTTTCTCCTGATGAAAGCCCTTGAACATCTATCTTCGCAACCATCAGCGCTAGTTCAGAAGCACTCCACGGTCCGGTGGACGACGGCATTGCATGTCCTTTTGCGATGTACAGAAGCTTGATGGCCTCATAGACTTCGCTGGTGGTCTCATAGATTTTCTGCTGGTTGTCCAAAGCAGGCAGAATAGAAGTGCAAAGAACAATGCACACGAGCAAGCAGATGATTTTCCTCATTTTTTTTCTCCTCAAGTAGTTTTATATCTGTATGAAAATAAATACATAATTGTATAACAAGCTATCTTTATGCTTTGTTACAGGTTCCTGTGCAATTATCTGGCTTGTGGATAGCCAGAGAGACAGGCAAGGGTTCTTTGAAATGTTTCCTTTTCATTCTGTTCTCCTTGGTATGATGGACGATATCGTCCATGCATTTGATAGTAACACATTTTTCCAACGAATGATATTTTTTCTGCCAGTCTGAGACAATGGCTGCCTAAAAGCTGATTCCAAAACCTGCAGTCAGCTGAAAGTCTGCTCCCAGATTGCTTGCAATGCTGGAATCTTTCTGATATTCCACTTTCTGGATGTAATCCGCCTGCAGCCAAGAATCAATCTCAGGCCAGGCAAAGCCGCCGATC
>JAAYFO010000016.1 GCA_012728215.1 Spirochaetales bacterium
TGCAATGTCCTTCCATAAGTATCATCATCTAGATGACTGACCTCAAGAAACCTCATCGTCTTATCTGGAAATCTGACAAAGCATGTGGACAATGCCCATGCTGTTGCCATGCTGACATAATAATTGTCTGACGGAAGATCATCAAGAATCGACAGAACTGAATCCAGGTGTTCGGCATCAATGAAATAATCCATCAGCATCACCACTGCGAATCTGACTGAGAAAGGATGCTCTGATTGCAGAAAAGGCATTAGGAACTCCCAGACACGGCCTTGTGATTTGGAAGCAAACTTCAGACTGCAGCAGAAGCTGTCGCAAAGCGACCAGTCAGTTATCCTTTTCACATGGTGGGCGACAAGTTCCAGCTGTTCTTCCTGATCAATTTTCAAAAGACCAATGACAAACCCCTTGAGCATCGTTTCCTCGAAGTATTTTTCATCATCACTTTTCAAATAACTCAGGGGATTAAAGACAGCAATCTTTGCAGCCAGCTTCCTAAGTCCTGGCAACCTCACGCCCAGCATTTGGGCGGAGTCAGGAATCAGCGCCTGTGCAAAGTTTCTGTACTTTTCTTCCGCCATCCCCTCAAGTTCAGCTCTGATCTTCCATGGATCTATCTCGCAAAGGTCGAATCTACACTTATTCACAGGTTTTCTTCTCCAAATCAAGCAGAAAGGACTTCGTTGCAATACCACATCCAAAGCCAACTAGTTTTCCATCACTTCCAATTACTCTATGACAAGGTACGATTATCAACAGTGGGTTTCTGTTATTCGCCATGCCAACCGCCCTGCTGCCACCTTGACAGCCAATCGCCTCGGCTACTTGCTTATAGGATCGCGTCTTTCCATAGGGAATTCTGCAGAGCTCATTCCAGACTCGCTTTTGGAACTCCGTTCCAATCAACTTGAAAGGAATGTCGAAATGCGTTCTTTGCCCGGAAAAGTATTGTGCCAACTCCCGCTCTGTCTTGATTGAAATGCGAGAGACATTCCCAACATCATCAGGGCAGACTGCAATCTTCTGCACACCCAAAAGAAGATCATCCACGTAGTCAATCCTAAGAATACCTATCTCTGTTTCAATCACCGAAAATCCATTGCCCATATCAATGTTTATAGAAATAGTGCGGGAATACTCCCGTCTTCAGGCGGGAGATGAAAGCACTGCATCACACCCCTTTTTGGTTTTCGATATATTTTTCAACAGTGGAAGCGGAAACGGTTCCTACGCTTTGGATATAGCAAGACCGTGTCCACAGGGTCGGCAGCCTGCTCCTTAGCCATTTGTGCTCCTGTCTAAGTATTCGTGACGTGCATCCTTTCAATTGGTTCACGATATACTGCGGTTCCAGCGACGGAGGAGCGGTGAGGAAAACATGGACATGGTCGGCCTGATTTCCATAGCTTTGATTGTCAGTCCCATTTCCATGGCTTTCTCTTGAAATAGAGCCTTGAGTTCATCTTCCAGAGGAGAGAGGACCGGACGCCGGTGCTTTGGGCAGAAGACAATGTGATAGGAAAGAGAGAAGACCGCATGTGCCGAAGTATGCCATTTGAGTGCTGATTCCGTAGCCATGTGTTGTATTATACATTCGAGTATAGCATAATGTAAATAGAAATCAGATGAAGACGTACAGATACCGTTTATATCCAACAGAAGAACAAGAAAGCCTGATGTCCCGGACCTTCGGGTGTGTGCGTCTTGTCTATAACCATCTTCTGGATTTCAGGACGAAGGCATACAAGAGGAGGAAGGAGACTGCAGACTATTACAAGTGCAATGAGTTTCTCATGAAGCTTAAAGAAGTTTTTCCTTTCCTGAAAGATGTGAATTCTCAATCCTTGCAGTCCGCCAACAGGAACCTCGATGCTGCATTCAGGAACTTCTTCGGCAAGCCTGGGAAAGTCGGCTATCCGAAGTTCAA
This sequence comes from Spirochaetales bacterium, assembly GCA_012728215.1. Classification (GTDB taxonomy): domain Bacteria; phylum Spirochaetota; class Spirochaetia; order Sphaerochaetales; family Sphaerochaetaceae; genus JAAYFO01. The sequence goes on from JAAYFO010000016.1 coordinate 1,928, forward strand.
GAAGCGCAATGGCAGACAATCCTTCCAGTGTCCTCAGAATGTGAAGGCCGATCATACAACGCAGAGCGTATATCTTCCAAGGATAGGCTGGGTTCCCTGTGTCTTCCATCGCAGATTCGAAGGAAGGATCAAGACTGTGACTGTTACTCAGGAGCCTTCCGGAAGATATTTCGCAAGCATTTCAGCAGAGACTCCTCCTGAGCTTCCGAAGCCTGAAAGAAAAGTGGAGTCTGCAGATGATGTCATTGGCATAGATGTAGGCATCACGACCTATGCTGTCTGCTCAGACAATACCGAATACGAGAACCCTAGACATCTTTCTAAATACGAAAGGCGCATGAAACGTCTTCAGAAATCAGTCTCCAGGAAGAAAAAGGGTTCTAAAAACAGGAAGAAAGCAGGAAGGAAGCTTGCAAGGTGTCACGAGAAGATCGCTGACAAGAGAAAGGACAATGCAGAGAAGATCTCAGCGGATATCGCAGGCAAGAACCAAGCCGCGGTCGCCGTGGAGGATTTGAACATCAAAGGCATGACGAGGAACCACCATCTGGCTAAATCGATAAACGATGCATCATGGGGTTACTTCACTATGCGTCTGAAGACTAAATGCGAAAGGAATGGGATGCGCTTTGTGAAAGTCCCGAGGTTCTTCGCATCCAGCCAGACGTGTTCAGCCTGTGGGTATAAGAATCCCGAAGTGAAAGACCTCTCTGTAAGAAACTGGATATGCCCCGTATGCGGGATGGAGCACGATCGTGACAGGACCGCCTCCATCAACATACAGAAAAAGGGATATGAGCTATCAGTACCCGTGGACGGCGGGGAATTCAAGCCTGTGGAGACAGTCACTGTGGACGACCGTGCAAAAGCACCTAAGAAGCACACTGTCGATGAAGCAGGAATAGTTCTTGAGCTACCTCAAGAAGCTCCCTGCCTTTAGGCGGGAGAGTTGTCACAGCACCAATGAGCATTTAGAAGAAGAGTTTTGAAAAATATCTTAAAACCGCTTGACTTTTTAATTCCGATTTTTTATTATCGATATTGTAATATCTAATTGTACAAAACACAATAGAGAGGAGACAACAAATGAGATTCACACTTCCAAGAGACATTTATCACGGGAAGGGAGCCATTGATGAGCTCAAGAACTTCAAAGGAAAGAAGGCAATGGTCTGCGTAGGCGGATCCAGCATGAGGAAATTCGGATTTCTCGACAGAGTAATAGCAAACCTTGAAGAAGCAGGAATGCAGGTACAGCTGTTCGAAGGCATTGAACCAGACCCATCGGTGGAAACCGTCATGAAGGGCGCCGCTGCAATGTCTGAGTTCCAGCCTGACTGGATCGTGGCGATCGGCGGTGGTTCACCAATCGATGCAGCCAAGGCCATGTGGATCAAGTACGAGCATCCAGAGTGCACATTCGAAGATATGTGCAAGGTGTTTGGAATTCCCGAGCTGAGAAGGAAAGCCCACTTCTGTGCCATTTCCTCAACTTCAGGAACGGCGACCGAGGTGACTGCATTCTCAATCATCACTGACTATGCGAAGGGAATCAAATACCCGATAGCGGACTTTGAGATCACACCAGATGTGGCGATCGTTGATCCAGAGCTGGCTCAGACAATGCCAAAGAAGCTCGTCGCCCATACAGGAATGGATGCAATGACACATGCCGTCGAGGCCTATGTATCCACTGCCAACAGCGAATTCACCGATCCTCTTGCTCTTCATGCAATCGAAATGGTGAAGGAATACCTTGTGGATTCCTTCAATGGAGATGAGAATGCAAGAAACAAGATGCATGACGCACAGTGTCTGGCTGGCATGGCCTTCTCCAACGCCCTGTTGGGAATCGTTCATTCCATGGCCCATAAGACTGGTGCCATCTTCGCCGACTATGGTGCACATATCATCCATGGCGCCGCCAATGCAATGTATCTGCCAAAGGTGATTGCATACAACGCCAAAGATCCTGAAGCACTCAAGCGCTACGGAAAGATTGCAGATTTCATCCATCTTGGTGGAAAGAACGACAAGGAGAAGGTGCAGCTGCTTATCAAGATGCTCCGAGACATGAACGACAAGCTCAACATTCCTCACTGCATCAAGAATTATGGCAAGGACAGCTACCCATGCGAACAGGGATTTGTTCCTGAAGCAGTATTCCTGGAAAGGCTTCCAGAGATCGCAAAGAATGCAATCCTCGATGCTTGCACAGGATCCAACCCTCGCCAGCCCAATCAGAAGGAAATGGAAGACCTGCTGAAGTGCTGCTACTACGACACTGAAGTAAACTTCTAAGCAACGACACAATCAGGCAGCCGTCTTGGCTGCCTGAACTTTCATGGGAATCAAGATGGAAAAGACAAGAGACAGCAAGGGACGCACCCTTGAGGAATTTCTTAAATACTACAGAACCCGGAACTACGCCAA
>JAAYFO010000017.1 GCA_012728215.1 Spirochaetales bacterium
AAACAAATTGTTCAAAATCACTCTGTACAGATGGGAAAACTCAAGCTATAATTCAATCATCAAATAAAAGGAGAGTCAAATGGCCGAAAATTTGAAAACAAAAAAAGGTCCGACTTGCGGTCTGGACAAATTCTTTCACATCACTGAAAGAAAGTCAGACATCAAGACCGAAATCATGGCAGGAGTGACAACATTCCTGACAATGGCGTACATTCTTGCCGTCAACCCAGGAATCCTCTCAGTAGCTGGAATGGATTTCAGCAAGGTCTTCGCAGCAACTGCAATCTCATCTGCAATAGCGACTCTGGTCATGGCACTTGCAGCAAACCTGCCGTTCGCTCTTGCCCCAGGCATGGGTCTCAACGCATTTTTGGCTTATACAGTATGTCTAAGCATGGGATTCACATGGCAGTTCGCCCTCACAGCAGTTTTCATTGAAGGAATCATCTTCCTCATTCTCACTGCAGTGAACATCAGAGAAGCAATCGTCAACAGCATTCCGTCGAACCTGAAGAAGGCAATCGGAGTTGGAATCGGAATGTTCATCGCATTCATCGGACTCCAGAATGCCGGAATCATAATCGGTGGAGCAACACTTGTAGACCTCAACCCGAAATGGTGCACATTCGGCGAAGGCGGGAGTCTTTTGGCAGTCATCGGACTTTTGATCACTTCCATTCTTCTTGCCTACAAGGTCAAGGGAGCTCTTCTCCTCGGAATCGTCATCACGACAATCCTCGGAATTCCTTTCAAGGTCACAAACTATGCAGGTGGCAGCTATCTTCCATCTGCTCCGTACTTCTTCCCGTTCGCATTCGGCGAAATCGGTGGACACCTCTTTGATTTCATCATCGTCATGTTCACATTCCTCTTCGTCGACATGTTTGATACTGTTGGAACACTGATTGGATGTGCCACAAAGGCTGACATGATCAATGAAGATGGTTCTATCCCCAACTGCAAGGAAGCTCTTTTCGCTGATGCAGTCGGAACCACAGTTGGCGCGATTCTTGGAACCTCCACAGTCACCACATTCGTCGAATCATCCGCTGGCGTAGCAGAAGGTGGACGTACCGGTTTCTCCGCACTTGTCGTGGCAATCCTGTTCGTCCTCTCCCTGTTCCTTGAGCCATTGTTCGGATCAATCCCAAGCCAGGCAACAGCACCTGCTCTGATTCTCGTCGGAGTAATGATGATGACCCCTGTCAAGGACATCGAATGGAACGATTACAGCGAAGCAGTGCCTGCATTCCTCTGCATCCTGTTCATGATCTGTTCTTACTCAATCTCCAATGGAATCATGCTCGGCATCCTTTCATATGTGATAATCAAGCTCTTCTCAGGCAAGATCAAGGACATCAGCCCGATGACATGGGTCGTTGCCGCTCTCTTCCTCATCAAGATCGTAGTAGGTCTTCTGTAGAACCATTCAGACTCCTGCCGTAAGGTAGGAACGCAAGCCGCCACCAGGAATCCAGGCAAACAATGCTTCCGGATAATCGATGGCGGCTTTTTTCATGCCAATCAATCATTCAATGGCATGACCAATACAGCCAAAACCACTTGTAATGGGTTTATCCAACTGTTACAATCAAGCCTGTGAAACGATTAATCTGCACCATTCTGATCATTGCAATGACAATCGGCTCAGCCTTTGCCTTGGACTTCACAACTGATATCACGGAATTCAAGATGCATCCGGACTTCTGGGCAGGGTTTCTTCCTTCGTACATCGCATACAAATTCAATCTGAATCTATTTCAGTTCATTCCACAAAGGAATACCGAAGTTTCCGTCACCCTATCCACTGGAATAATGCCCAGGACAATCACTCAGAATCCATTGAATGGGGATCCTCTGTGGATATGGAAG
>JAAYFO010000153.1 GCA_012728215.1 Spirochaetales bacterium
AGCTTCCTGTCCGGGTATCTTCTTCCTTTCGTCTCCTGCATGAGAGAGCTATCATTGTTCACTCTGCTGGTTCCAACAAGCGACACCCTGCTCACCACCATGCTGATGCAGTACAGCGAGAAAGGCTGGGATCAGTTCGGAAATGCAATCAACCTTCTGATCATCATCGTGGTTCTGATAATAAATTTTGCCGTCAACAAGCTGACAGGCGCATCAATCGACAAAGGAATAGGAGCATAAAATGCCTGAAATCATACTTGAAAACATTACAAAGATGTTCACAAAGACCGCAGCCGTCGACCATTTGAATCTTCTGATCCACAGTGGAGACTTCATTACTCTGCTAGGTCCTTCAGGCTGCGGAAAGACCACCACGCTTCGCATGATCGCCGGTCTTGAGACTCCGACCGAAGGAAAGATAACAATTGGCGACCGGATTGTGTTCTCTTCTGAGGATGGTATAAACATTCCACCTAACAAGCGGGATATTGGATTCCTTTTCCAAAACTATGCCCTTTGGCCTCACATGACGGTGTACCAGAACATTGCGTTCGGACTTGAGAACCTTAAGTGGTCAAAAGCTGACATTGCCAGTCGAATTGCAGAGCTTCTTGCTCTTTTGAAGATCGAGCAGTACTCCAGACGCTATCCCTCTGAACTATCTGGCGGACAGCAGCAACGTGTGGCAATAGCCAGGACCCTGGCTCCGAATCCGAAGGTTCTGTTTCTGGATGAGCCACTTTCGAACCTTGATGCCAAGCTTCGGCTGGAGATGAGAACCGAGCTCAAACGGCTGCACCTGTCCACCAAGGCTACTTTTGTCTATGTCACACATGACCAGCTCGAAGCAATGACGCTTTCAACCAAAGTGTGTCTGATGAAGAACGGCATAATGCAGCAGTATGCTCCGCCTCTTGAAGTTTACAGCCAGCCTGCAAACCTGTTCTCGGCAGATTTCGTTGGAAACCCGGCGATGAACTTCATCGATGCCAAGGCTGCCTCTTCCCCCAAAGGGGCTGTCAAGCTGGAATCGGAGGCGTTTTCCGGCGTATTCAAGCCAAAGAAACCATTCAAGCTTGATTGTTCTGATGTGGTCGTAGGCATCCGTCCTGAGTTCATAGGGATTCATGATGAATGCCAGCAAGGCCTTGATGCGACAATCTATTCGAACATGCCTTCCGGAATGGAGACTACTGTCAAGCTCAAAGTCGGAAAGGCAATTCTTACTTCTGTGATCTTCCGTGGGGTAGACTATCCTGTTGACATGAAAGTTGGAATAAACTTCCTTGGCGACGACATCCTTTTGTTTGACAGGAAATCAGGGATCAAGCTTGTTTACGGCAGTCTGGTGACTGAATAGCCTCAAAAAAGCCCGAAATTGCCTTTCGATATTGAGTTAAGCTTAATCAATTCCATATGTTCAGCCTACAAAAGACAGGGAACGTATGTTCTGATGACAACATTCTATAAAAAAGAACTGTTGAAGGTTCTGTTTTGACGGTTGCTACGACGGGTTGCCTGATTGACAGCCTATTTTTCAAGTCTCATAAAAAGGAAAACAATGATGTGGTACTTTTCATTTTCCTTAACAACATATAGAATAAATCAACTCAACGAAAGTAATATGCTTTCGCACGCTAGGAGAATCTAATGAGCATTGATGTGAAGAATCTTCATCCTCTGGAAGTAAAAGTGCTCCTTCATGTATCGCTGAACGAGGATATCACAAACGATAGAATCGTCCATGAACTTGGATACAAGGTGGGACAGTGCAATCAGGCTTTCAGCTGGCTGGTAGGCAGGGAGTGCCTCGCTGAGACAAAGAGACAGCAGAAGACAATCTATGAAATCACAGAAACCGGCAGACAGCAGGAGAAAATCGGAACTCCGATTGAAAGAATATTCATCCTCCTCAAATCCGAAGGCAGTCTGACTCTGCCTGATATAGTCAAGAGACTTGAACTGGAGCAGTCTGAGGTAGGATCCGCCTTTGGCCAGCTTTCAAAGTCCAATACAGCAGTCATGGGAAGCGACAAGCAGGCTTCGTTGGTTTCTGACGCACAGCTTCCAAAAGAAGCACAGGTCATGGCCAGCCTCCTTTCAAAGGCCGTCGCCAGCGACGATGGATGCCTTGCCGATGCCGATCTCTCAGATGAAGAGAAGTCTGTCATAACGAAGAATTCCAAGAAGAGAGGAGCTTCCGGCTCCCCTTTCAAGACCAGCGAGCGCGAGGACGTGTTCTATCAGCTCACTGATACAGGCATGAAGACAAAGATGGCACTTGTCGAAGCCAACATCACCGGTGAGGAACTTGGTGAGCTCACTCCACAGATCATCGCAAATGGCCAGTGGAAGACAAGTTCATTCCGTCCTTACAACGTGAATGCACCGATTGCCAAGCTCGTGCCAGGCAGGCTGAATCCGTATGGAGAATACCTTCAGTGGGTAAAGGACAAGCTTTGCGCACTGGGATTTGAGGAGTTTGACGGTCCACTCGTAGAGAACGAATTCTGGAACGGCGATGCCCTGTTCATGCCTCAGTTCCACAGTGCAAGAGACATTCATGATGTCTACAGGCTCAAGGAGCCTGTCCATTGCAGGAAAATTGAGGAGCCGTGGCTGAGCAATGTCGCCCGGACACACGAGAATGGCGGAGACACAGGTTCCAGAGGCTGGAGCTACAAGTTCGATGAGGAATTCACCAGACGTCAGGTGCTGAGAAGTCAGGGAACCGTACTGTCGGCACATCAGCTGACCAAGGCCAAGGTTCCTGGAAAGTATTTCGGCATTGCAAGATGCTTCAGATACGATGAAGTCGATGCCACTCATGGTGCTGACTTCTATCAGACTGAAGGAATAGTACTGGGCAAGGATGTGAATCTTCGCACACTCCTTGGGATTCTCAAGATGTTCGCAACGGAAATCGCAGGTGCAGAAGAAGTGAAGTACGTACCTGGCTACTTCCCGTTCACGGAGCCTTCGATCGAGGTTCACATCAAGCATCCTGTATTGGGATGGTTCGAACTTGGCGGAAGCGGAATATTACGTCCGGAAGTGACAAAGCCACTTGGAATTGACGTTCCGGTGCTTGCATGGGGTCTTGGCATTGACCGAATGGCCTTGATGCATCTAGGCCTCAACGATCTTCGTGAGCTGTTCTCACCTAATATCGACAATGTCCGCACAAGGAGGGGAAACTGATGCCAAAGATTGAAACAACAGAAAGCATGTTCTACGGTTTGCTGGGAAAGACCCTTGCTGATGATCAACTGGAAATGATTCTTCAAAGAGCCAAGGCCGAGCTTGATGGACATGATGTAGAAAACAAGACGCTGAAGCTTGAGCTCAACGACACCAACCGTCCAGACCTATGGTCCGCCGCTGGTCTTGCAAGACAGCTTCGCACATACGAAACTCAAAAGCCTGTTCTCTATGACTTCTTCTCCACAGCAGATGAAAGTTTCAACACCGATGGGCGCAGACTCATCTGTCACAAGGAAGCAAAGGCTGTCAGACCATATTCCATCGGATTCGCAGCTTCCAACTGCACTGTCACAGAAGACATTCTTATTGCATTGATCCAGAGCCAGGAAAAACTCTGCTTCAATTTCGGAAGGAAGCGCAAGACCATCGCAATGGGAATTTATCGCAGTGAGCTTATCCACTACCCTGTGCATTACACTGGTGCAGATCCGGATACCACCAGCTTCATACCGCTGGGAATGACTGAGAAGCTTACCTTGAGAGAAATCACTCAGAAGCATCCAAAAGGAATCGAATATGGCAAGATCGTATCAGACAAGCCGGTATTCCCATTTCTTTACGATGACAGCGGAGAGGCCTTGAGCTTTCCTCCTGTGATCAACAGTGCAAAGATTGGCGCTGTAAAAGTCGGTGACAGGGATCTGTTCATCGAGATAAGCGGAACCGATCTGAAGGATCTGCTTCTTGCCGCGTCAATCCTTTCATGCGACATGGCTGATCTGGGATTCACGATTCTTCCACTTGAAGTGGACTTCGAAGAGGAGACTGAGTTCGGAAGCCAGCTGGTGGTCCCGTATTACTTCCAGGAACCGATATCCTGCACAAAGGCACAGTTGGAAAAGGTTTCCGGCCTTCCTTTGGATGATGCTGAGATAGTGGCATCGCTTGCCAGAATGGGAATCCATGGTTTTGTTGACAATGATTCAATCTATGCGACAGTGCCGGAATACAGAAATGACTTTCTCCACGCAGTAGATTTGATTGAGGACATCATCATCGGACATGGCCTTTCGTGCTATGAGCCTCAGATGCCTTCCGACTTCACAATCGGACGATTGTCAAAGGAAGAGGAACTGTCCAGAAAGGTAAAGAACATAATGGTGGGACTTGGATTCCAGGAGATGATCTACAACTATCTTGGTTCCAGAAAGGAATACATCGATAGGATGAACATCAACGGAGACAATGCAATCTGCATTTCCAATCCGATGAGCGAGAACTACGAGATGGTCCGTCCGTCAATCATTCCATGTCTTCTGGAAAGCGAGAGCGTCAGCGGCCATGCCACCTATCCTCACTCAATATTCGAAGTCGGAAAGATCGCCTATCTCTGTCCAGAGGATAATAGTGGAACAATCACCCGAAACAGCATTGGATTCTTCTCTTCAGACAGCAAGATCGGCTTCAACCAGGGCAGTTCATACGTCAATACACTGATGTACTTCCTGAAGAAGGACTATTCTCTGCTGGAACTGGAAGGAGACAATCGTTTCATTCCAGGACGCTGTGCAGGAATCATGATCAACGGCAAGCAGGTAGGATGCTTTGGAGAAATCCACCCCGCAGTACTTCAGAACTGGGGATGCAACATGCCTTCCATTGCCTGCGAGATAGACTTAGACTCAATTCTATAGGACAATACATACAATACTGGCTGACCGGTTTCGTGCCGGCGCCGGTAGTCTATTTGAGGTTCTGATTTGCTTTATAAAGATTTTTCCAGTGATGCTATGATAACTGGCTACAAGATGATGCTACGCTCCCGCTTCTTCGAAGATGAAACGGAACGCCTGTTCTCTTTGGGACTGCTATATGGCACCACCCATCTTGCAACTGGTCAGGAAGCCGCACAGGCAGGACTATGCCTTGCCTTGGATGACAACGACTGGATCATGACGACACATAGGTGTCATGGTTATTCCATATGCAAGGGAACTGATCCTTACAGACTTTTTTCTGAACTTGCAGGTTCCAGGGAAGGAGTCTGCAAAGGCCTGTCTGGAAGCATGCACTTTCAGGATCCGCAACTATGCAATGGCGGTTCAAGCGCCATCGTGGGCAGTGGAATTCCACTGGCGACGGGAATTGCATTTTCACTGCTTCGTCACAAACAAGACAACATCAGTGTCTCGATATTCGGAGACGGTGCATGCAGTCGTGGAACTCTTCATGAATGCCTCAACCTCGCTTCAATCTGGAATCTTCCAGAACTTTTTTACTGTGAAAACAACCTCTATGGAATGAGCACCGCTTCCAGCAGAATGATCAGCACTTCCTCAATAGCTTCGCGAGCCGAAGGATATCGAATAAGGCACATGACGGTTGATGGAAACGATCTGGAGCAGGTGTTCCAGGCAGTATCGCAAGCCCGTGCCTATATTCTTGAAGAGCATCGGCCATTTTTCCTTGAGGTTCTCACCTACCGGCAGAAAGGACATTCCAAGAACGACAAAAGAGTCTACAGAACTGCCACCGAAGAAGCTATCTGGGCCAAGAAGGATCCGATAAGCCTTTTTGAAAAGAAGCTGACCGAGTCCAAGGTCATGACTCAGATTGAAACCGAATCAGTGAGATCTTCTATTGCAGAAGAAATCAAGGAGGCAAGCGACCATGCGATGGCTGTCCGACTGGACACACTTTCCCAGTCTGAGGCAGATTCGCTGACAATGGCTCCCGAGACATATTCGATTCATCCCGAAGCAAGTATCCAAGGAATAGCCGAATTATCATACCGCGAGGCAATCCATGCAGCCATCGGTCTTTCGATGCATAGTGATCCAAACGTCATTCTCATCGGTGAAGACATTGGACTCTATGGCGGTTGTTTCAAGGTCACTGGGAATCTATTCAAGGAATATCCTGACCAGCTGCTTGAGACTCCGGTAAGTGAAGAGAGCTTCACCGGAATGGCAGTCGGAGCCGCCAAGACGGGATTGCGTCCTATCGTGGAAATAATGTATGCCGATTTTGCGACACTCATAAGTGATCCGATAATCAACCATGCGGCAAAGAGTTACTTCATGAGTGGCGGGAAGGTGCCCTGCCCAATGGTAGTGCGTCTGCCTGAGGGTGCCGGAACAGGACATGGCCCGCAGCACACTCAGTGCACAGAATCAATGTTTCTAAATACTCCCGGTCTGACAATAGTATCCCCATCTACGCCGTTGGATGCCTATCAGCTGCTGATTCAAGCAATTCAGAGCAATAATCCGGTACTGTTCTTCGAGCACAAGGCATTGTATTCGAATCGTCAGGAATTTGACCTTTCCACTCCGATGCTTGCCATGAACAAGGCAAGGATTCAGAGACAAGGGAAGGACATCACACTGATTGCCTGCTCCCAATCAGTCAAGACATGCATGGAAGCAGCATCAATCCTGGCCAAAGAGCAGATTGATGCAACCGTGCTGGATTTGAGGAGTCTCAAGCCTTTGGATGAAACCACAATTCTCAATGAAGTGAGACAGACAGGCAGAGCTGTCATTGTTGAATGCACACCTCTGATGGGTTCCGTGTCTTCAGATGTGGAAAGCATGATATGTTCCGATGATGAAACCTTCAAATCGCTTAAGGCACCGGTGAAGCGACTCGGAGCAAGGAACACCCCCACTCCATTCAACAGGATTCTGGAGGAATCCTACATTCCTGGCTCTTTTGAAATCGTGAACGTGGTGAAAAAGCTTTTCTGATTCAGTTCTATTCTTGAATTCCATTATTGGGTATCATGATATCATGTACGATATCCAATTCATTAGTGAAAATTACACAGACATCAATTCATACGGAATCTTCCATGATTTCAATATCCCCACTTTCTACGCTACATTATCAGAGAAGAAGTAAGGAAAACAAGCCTGCTCAGTTTCTTGATATCCATGAAATGACAGGCCTGAGATTCTTCATGCTTATGAAGCTTGCCCCTTCGGTCATCATCTTGTAGGTCTCCATTGAGGAATCCGTCGGTGTTGAAGCAGTACGCTTTATGGTATTGACGGCAAGCTTGAACAGAAGACGGTATATTCCATGAAGCCTTTCAATGGCAAGCCCACCATGAAGAAAGAAGAATGGATAATCATCAGCGATCCCATTTGCCTTTCTGATTTCCGCAATGGCCTTTTCTTCGTTTATCATGCCGACTGAAGCTATACCAGCAAGATTGAACTGCTTTCTGGCCTTTGCCAACCCCATGATCCGTGAACCCATCACCCAACCGAGAAAGAAGACTTCATCCCCCTTGGACAGATGATGACAAGCCTGCTTAAGCGAGAATACGGGAATGCCAGTCTCATCAGAGAGCATTCTGGCATATGATTCGCTAAAACCGGTATTGGAATTGAATACTATCGCCTTACACAACTTCATTGCTAGCTGCCTGCTGGGCTCTTTCCAAATCATTGTGCTGATCGATATCGATAGCGTCCCATGGATAGCGGATCCAGACATCATCCACTTCCTCAGCAGGGTAGTAACGCTTGATCTCAGGTGGGAAATCATCATCCTTCTTCTTCAGCTTGTTGTGAAGAATCAGGACAGCAATCTCTTCAGGATTGTACTTCAAAAGTTCACGAACACAATAAGCCAAAGTAGCCCTTGTATCATCAACTTCGTCAATCAGAAGAATCTTCCGGCCGACAAGGGACTCACGCACTTCATCGATCCACTGTATCTTGGTAGGATGATAAGCATGCTGCTTTCCGACACCATAGTACGAGATTCCAACAGCATAGATCGGTCTGGATATGTAGGTCTTCATTATTCTGGCAGGAATGAAGCCACCACTTCCGATAGCCACGATGACATCAGGATCGAATCCTGAACTCGCCATATGCGTTGCGAGCTTCCTGACTAACTTGTGAACGGTCTCATAACTGACATAAAGCTTCTCTGCCTCATCAGGAACAGGCTTCTTATTACATGAAGGCACATCGTTTGCCATTTCATTTCCCCTAATGATCAATAGTTTCAGATAGAGTATTGACTTATTCTATTTAGGTCAACATCTATCAGAAAATTTGTTGCAACAAAAAAACAACAAGCAGTCCTAAGATTGCAGAAAATGAAACACCTTCTACTAAATGAAGAACGAAAAAGCCCCAGTGACAGCCATATAGTACAGAATCATCCTGGGAATACGCAGAAAACATGCGATAAAGACCTTCCAGAAAGGAATCCTGACCATTCCAGAAAGCCAGACAGTGGTAGAATAAGGGATTGGGGTCAAAGCCCCTATGGCGACTGCCCATGGCCCGTATCGTCCAATCATTCGTTTTCCATCCTCTGAGAATCCAGAAGTGACTGATAGAACCATCCTTGTCCTTCCTAGAAGCCTTCCTATCCAATATCCAAAGATTCCGGCGACTATGCTTGAAGCACTGACAGCAGAAAGAAATACAAAGGAGCTCCAGTGTGAAGCAAATGGAAAGACGATATCAACTGCCATCGGCAAGATGAAGGCATCCACAAAAAAGGCAAATACCGCCACGCCTGGCAATCCCAGCGATTCAACGACAAAACGTCCCACATTTTCAAGCTTGTCCCTGAACAGAAAAGCCAGGCCGCCAAACACAATCAAAAACAGCATCAGGACAAGAACCATCTTGATGATGAGCTGCCACCAGCATATTTGCCCATCCAAACCAATGGTTCCATTCGTAGAGAACAAATTCTTGAGCTGAAGCCAGAACCGTGCTACAGGTTTTCTGGACGGAGATCCGTCACTCATGCTCAGCTCCTGCCATTGCAATGAAGCCAGCAAGGAACTTCTCGACTTCCGCCTTGGTCATCTTCGGAGCCATTCCCTGAAAAAGCGGTGGTCTTCCTCCACCCTTGGCTCCGATCTTCGAGAGCAGTTTTTTTCTGACAAGAGAGAAATCAAGCTGTTCATATCTGCCTTTGAGCAAAATGAGCCAAAGCTCCTTGTCCGAACCTTCACTGATCACGCAAAGAGCCAGATCGGTAAAAGCATCGGCTGCCTGAGCAAAGCTCAGAATATCAATGGAACCTGCCTCAAGACTCATGGCTACAACTGGATTGCCGCCTCCAAGCTCTGATTGAATCATATGTTCGGCAAGCTTTATCCGCAATGCTGAATTTCTCTGCCGTTCCTCAGTCAGATTTTCTGTAATATCCTTCACCTTGGAAACCAGTTCAGAAGGTCTTGCGGACTGCATGGCACACAGACTGCGAATGATTGAATGCTCCTCATGGATCATGTTCATTGCCGGTTCAGCAGTTTTCCAAATCGTCCTTACGTTGCCACGGATCTTTTCCTGCCCCATATAAAGCAGGATTCTGCATTCCGAGGTTCTCGATACATGAAGACCTCCGCAGGCAACGCAATCCCTGTGTGCAATGCCGACAAGCCGGACATCTGTATCGACCTTTATTGAACGCCTTAGCCCAAGAGACTCAGCTTCATCATGGCTTACAAAATTGCAAGAGACCTCATCTGCCGAGAGTATGGCATCGTTACCGGCCTTTTCAATTTCAAGCATCTTCTCGTCTGAGACTTCCGGTTCGCTGACTTCGACAGTGAACTCATCCTGTCCAAGATGAACCGAGACTGTCCCTATCGAAAACATGGAATACAGCAGGCCTGACACCAGATGCTGCGCAGTATGCTCCTGCATGAACGAATAGCGATGATTCCAGTCAAGCTTCAGCTTAACCACCGTTCCCAGATTTATCTCATCCGGATTGCAAAGCACGAAATGAACTGGGACGATTCCAAGTCCATGATCTGAATCGGGGCAGTCTTCTCCCCCGTCGGAGGGCTCCCCGTGAACAACATTGTTATGAAGTTTATGAGTATCTGCAATTACGAGATCCCTACCCTCCACTTCGAGAAAACCACGGTCTCCAGGCTGTCCACCACCTTCTGGATAGAAGATCGTCCTGTCGAACATCACTGCGCATACAGGATCGGGAACCAGTCCAAGAGAGACCTTCAATGCCTTTTTCATATCAGAAGTGACTTCTGAGACACTGGTCACAGTTGCCTCGATTTCATGGCAATAAGGATCCGAATAATATGAAAGAATTTCCATGCATTCCACTATAATCTATTTTTGATGGTTGTCCAACTCAAAAAGTTTCTATATCTTATAAGGGCGGACTGGAATTCACCGCATAAGAAGGTATTCATTATGGGAAGAATAAAGACAGCTCTGGAAATTGCATTGGAGAAAATGGAAGAAATTCACATCGATGAGGAAAAAATCCAGAACGAGAACATGAAAAGTGATGCAAGAAGCATTGCAGGAACATATCTGGAAAATGACCGAATGCAGGAAGACGAGCTTGAGAAACGTCTTTCAAAATACTCAGGGGCTTCCTTGAATCTGGTGACCAATACAATCAACAGCATAATCATTCAGAACCTGGTAATGCCATCAGGCATAGAATACAAGACCCGTAACAATAGAGTCGCAGAGCTTTTCAAAATCATCAACGATGGCAACACAAAGGCGACTGAACTGGTGAATCAGATCATGGGTTTGGAAGACCAGTACTGGGAGGCTATGTCAGGCTTGCTGGACAAGCTGAAGGATCAGTACAAGGATGCGCTTGCCCAGTCGGATGTTCCACCGGAGCAGAACAAGGATTTCCTGAACATGTATCAGGCGAATGTGAAGCAGATGAACAAGCAGTTCGGGTCAGTTCTTGAAAAAGCCAAGAGCCAGCTGAAGACAATGCTCGGGATGGAATAATCAGCAACATTTGGTTAGCATTTGTTTACAAGCAGCAGCACTGTTTTCTGATAAGGCAATCATCAGACACCGGCTGTCTTGTGTCATTCTAATAATCCATTAATTGCTTCAAAGTGCCAACCAGCCAATTGTGCCACCTTGTATTTGATGATATCATTACCAAAGTATTGAGTGGAAGCTTTCAATATCATTCTAAAGCATGATGGAGAACCAGGTATGAACAGAAAATGCATGGCTTGCAGTTTTTTCACACTCTTGATCATTTTCTGCCTCGTTTCATTTCAGCTGTCTGCTGATACCAAGACCGTTCGAATCGGCTTCTACGAATATCCCTATTTTCAGGAAATAGAAGATGACGATTCCTATTCGGGCTACAGCTTCGACTATCTTCAGGCAATCAGCCAATACACTGGTTGGGAATACGAATACGTCACCGAATACACATCATCCCAATGTCTGGAACTTCTCAAGGAAGGCAAGATAGACATGATGGGCGTGGTACAGAAGACATTGGAAAGAGAAGCCGTTTACCTGTTTCCTGACAAGCCATCAAGCCACAGCATGTCGTACATCGTATCCGATGCAGAAAATATGACATTGGCATACGAGGACTTTGAAGCCTTTGATGGAATCACCATCGGAATTCAAAAAAGCTTCGCCAGAAACAAGGGGCTGCCAGTCTATGCTGAAAAACATGGGTTTGAGATCAAGACGATAACATACGACACAAAGGAAGCAATGAATCAGGCATTGAAATCGGGTGAAGTCGATGCCCTGCTGATCAGCAGCAACCAGAATTCTCCTCTGTACAGAGTGCTTGCCCAGTTCGATTCAGATGATGTGTATTACATAATCAACAAGAATCGACCTGACATCCTTGAAGCAATGAACCTGGCGATCAGCCAGCTTGATGCAGCAGCGCCATTTTTCATTCAGACTTTGTACAGCAAGCATTATGATTTCAGTGAAGGTCAGACTGCAGTTCTATCCAATGCAGAAAGAGAGTTCGTCAAATCGAATCCGGAACTTGAAGTTCTGATCGATTACAGTTGGTATCCATTTGAGAGCTACTCAGAAAACAAAGCCTCTGGAATTTCTGTGACCCTGATGGAAAGAATTGCGAAATCCCTAGGTATTTCAATTAGATTCATTCCTTTTCATTCCAAGGTTCAGAAGGAACAATACCTGAAAAACAATGCAAATGTGATTGTTCCGGCAATAGTTTTTGACTACAACTGGGCAAGCAAGAACCATGTGTTCATCACTCAACCATATCTGACAGCCGATCTGGTTGCGGTATTCACACGAGACCACCAGAAACAGAATAATTCCCTTTCGGCAGTCGCAGTCCCCAGAGGTAATTACATTTCATCTTTGATTATTCAGTACGATGTGTTATTTTCCAAAGTCATATACTATAATGATTCTGCGGAATGCATCAAGGCTGTAATGGAGGGCAAAGCTGATTACGCTGTGTTGAACAGCTATGAATTCCAGCACTTGATGACCATCCCTAAGTATTCACGACTCCGTTACAGATCCCTGCAGGCTACTCCACTGAAGTTCAGCATAGGAGTTTCAAGATCTTCGGATCCGGCTTTGTTCTCCATCATGGAAAAGGAATTGAAAAGCATTTCCCAGTCTGAGATCATGCAGATCATCCAAAGCCATGAAATCACCAAACAATCGGTCTCCATTGTGGATTTCATCTACAACAATCCATTGCAATCAGCATTGAAGATAATTGGAATTTGCTTAGTATTGACATTTTGTCTGTTCATATTTTTTCTCTATTCAAGCAACAAGAAGAAGAACGACCTTCTAAAGAAGACCAATGAAGCCCAATCACAGTTCATTTCCAGAGTAAGTCATGACATGAGGACTCCAATGAATGGCATTCTGGGAATAGCATATCTGGCAAAGGATAAGAATGATCCTGTGGAATTGAAGAAGGACTTTGAGCAAATCGAGCAGTCAGGACAGCTTCTGCTCAGACTGATCAATGACACTCTGGACATAAACAAGATAGAGAGCGGACATATGGAGCTTAAGCCGATTGACTGCGACGAGAGGGAGCTGTTCGAACAGATCATCACAGTCATCAAGCCGATGGTCAACAAAAAGCATATCAAGTTCGAGAGCCAGTTCCAGAATATCCTATGGACATCTCTTTATGTCGATCCACTGCGTCTGCAGCAGATTTTTCTCAACATCCTCAGCAACGCAGTGAAATTCACCCCTGATAACGGAACCATTTCATTCACGATGCGCTGTCTGGAAGAAGATCAATCAATGGTATTGGATGAATTCATCATCAAGGATTCTGGAATAGGAATGAGTCCTGATTTTCTCCGACTGGTCTTTGAACCTTTTTCACAGGAAAACCGAATTGAAACGAGCAGTTCCGATGGAACCGGATTGGGATTGGCGATTGTCAAGAAAATCGTGGACTTGCTTGGTGGGACTATCGAAATTCTATCCAAACCGAACATCGGCACACAGGTCACGGTAATTCTAAAACTCATGAGATCAAAGCAAGCGATCAAGCAAGCCATGAATCAGACCAGTGACCTGACAATTCTCAATGGACGAAAGGTTCTTCTATGCGAGGACAATGCCCTGAATGCCACTATTGCAAGCAAGCTTCTGCAAAAGAAGGGAATGACTGTCGATATTGCGGTCAACGGAAAGGAAGGAGTGAAGAAGTTCACAAAATCCAATCCGTTCTTCTACGACTACATCCTCATGGACATCCTAATGCCGGTGATGGATGGATACACCGCAACTGATGCGATAAGGGCGATGGAACGAGAGGATGCACGAGACATTCCAATAATTTCCCTTTCTGCCAATGCCTTTGCTTCCGATGAGGAGAATTCCTCTGCCCATGGAATCAACGCACATCTTTCAAAGCCGATAAACCCTGAACTTCTCTACTCGACACTTGTGAAGAATTCAAGAAGCAAGGTCGTTTACAAAATCTGATACTCATCTTCCTGGCATTCAAAATACAGCTTGGGGCTCTTTAGATTCTTCATAATTTGGACATCCATTTACTATTGACATTCGCACTCCCTGAGACTATCATGAAATCATTCAAAGACGAACAAAATAATTCAACTTTCAATATTTGTAATTCTGAAAAGATGTTAATTTTTGAATGATTTGGAGATGAATCACCTGTGGCACAGCTCATTCCAATACAGAGGCAGAAGGAAATCCTGAACATTCTTCAGCAGGAAGAAGCCGTTCAGGTCTCATCTCTTGCACAGCGGATGAACGTAAGCGATCTGACCATCAGAAGAGATCTTGACGTCCTTTCAGAAAAAGGACTGGTGGAACGAAGCTTCGGTGGTGCATCATTGGTCCGCACCCTCTCCAGAGAACCCGACTACAGCACAAAATCGAATCAATACTCCGTCCAGAAGAAAGCCATCGGAAAGGCGGCTGCGGCACTTGTTGAAAATGGTGATACCATATGCATCAACAGCGGTTCCACGACTTTCGAGGTGATAAAGGCAATCATTGATTCAGAAAAGGCAGTGACGATAGTCACCAACAACATTGGGGTATTTCCACTGCTCTCTTCTTCAATGAAAGCCAAGATCATCTTCACAGGCGGAGTCTATCGTTCAATCTCACACTCCGTCTCAGGACCAATGTCTCTTTCGGTTCTGGATGAGATCTACGCCAGCAAGGCATTCATCGGAGTGGATGGTTTTTCTCTGGAGCAAGGGCTCACGACTCCAATTCAGGAAGAAGCCATCACTACAAAGAGCATGATTGAACATACAGTGGGAAAAGTCTTTGCTGTATTCACAGCAAGCAAGATAGGTGTCGTCAGTAACTTCAAGACAGTGGACTCCAACAAAGTCAGCGCCGTCATTACTGACGAATCAGGAAAAAGGTTGCTGAGCGACCTGACGAACATAGGGATTGAGGCGTTTTTCGCCTGATGGAGGATATTTATGGCATACGGAGATGCATACAAGGATTGCGCTTGGATTTCATTTGAGGACTTGGAGAAGTTCATGATTGAAAGCCTGATTCATGCTGGGATTCCAGCCAAGGATGCAGATGTCATCGGCGATGTGCTGATAGAATCAGACAAGAGAGGCATTGACAGCCACGGAATCGGCAGGCTTAAGCCAATTTATATCGACAGAATCGATGCAGGAATTCTAAATCCAGAGACAAAGATCGATGTGATAAAAGACGAGAAGGCGACAGCAGTACTGGATGGAAATAACGGAATGGGTCATGTTGTCGGAGTCAAGGCCATGCAGATGGCAATCGACAAGGCCAAGGAATATGGACTGGGAATGGTAGCGGTCCGCAACTCCACTCATTACGGGATTGCTGGTTACTATGCGACCATGGCGACTCGGAACAACATGATAGGTATTACAGGCACAAACGCCAGACCTTCCATCGCTCCAACCTTCGGAGTGGAGAACATGATGGGCACCAACCCGCTTACATTCGGAATACCTACCGATGAAGAGTTCCCATTTGTGCTGGACTGTGCCACAAGTGTTTCGCAGCGAGGAAAGATCGAAGTCTATGGAAGAGCCGGCAAGCAGCTTCCTCCAGGATGGGTCATAGGACTGGATGGCAAGACACGCACTGACACAGCTCAGGTTCTTGAAGACCTCACCTGTGGAAAGGCAGCCCTTGCACCACTTGGTGGAATTGGAGAGGAAACCGGTGGCTACAAGGGATACGGCTACGCTGCAGTGGTGGAAATCCTATGTGCAGCCCTTCAGGATGGAAAATTCATGAAGGACCTCAATGGATTCGACGACAACCACAAGCGCATTCCATATCCACTTGGGCATTTCTTCATTGCCATCAACCCTGAGTTCTTCATGGGTGCCGAGACTCTCAAGAGAATCGCAGGAACAATCTGCCGTGATCTGAGAAATTCCCAGAAGGCGCCTGGTGAGGAAAGAATCTACACCGCAGGCGAAAAGGAATGGATTGCATACAATTACCGCAAGGAACACGGATGCCCGGTTCCACCAAGTCTCCAGAAGGTCATGACAACTCTCAGAGACAGATGGCACATGGATTATCATTGGGATTTCGAAGACAAATAGAACGATAAAAACAAAGTTTAAAGGAGTCAAACTATGTCGAGTTTAAAGGAAAGAGCATTAGCTTATCACTGCCTGAACGGTGTACCTGGAAAGGTATCGGTCATTCCGACCAAGCCATGCCAGACCGCAGATGACCTGGGACTGGCCTATACCCCAGGAGTAGCACAGCCAGTGCTTGCAATCGAAGAGAAACCAGAGGATGCCTATCGCTACACCTCCAAGGGCAATCTCGTCGCAGTCATTTCAAATGGAACTGCAATCCTTGGCCTTGGAGACAGAGGACCGCTGGCTTCCAAGCCTGTAATGGAAGGAAAGGGAGTTCTGTTCAAGAGATTCGCCGACATCGATGTCTTTGATATCGAAGTTAACGAAAAGGATCCTGAAAAGCTGATTGAGATCGTAAAGGCGATAAGCGTCAGCTTCGGTGGAATCAACCTTGAGGATATAAAGGGGCCGGAGTGCTTCCAGGTGGAACAGGAACTGATCAAGAAGTGCGACATCCCAGTGTTCCACGATGACCAGCATGGAACTGCCATCATCGCAACAGCCGGCATGATGAATGCCTGCGAAGTGATTGGCAAGAAGCTTGAGGACATCAAGGTTGTAGTCAATGGAGCTGGTGCAGCTGGAATCTCCTGTGCAAAGATGTTCGTAGCAGCCGGAGTCAAGCTTGAGAATATCACGATGCTTGACAGCAAGGGAGTCCTCTACAAGGGCAGACCAGCCAGAATGACGGCTGAAAAGGAGTATTTCGCCAAGGAAACTGACGAGCGTACTCTCGCCGATGCTCTCAAGGGTGCTGATTTCTTCATGGGATTAAGCGTTGCAGATTGCGTGACAGCGGAAATGCTGCTCACAATGGCAAAGGATCCTGTAGTATTTGCAATGTCAAATCCGAACCCAGAGATTAACTATGAACTAGCAGTTGCAACTAGAAGCGACCTGATCATGGCTACCGGACGAAGCGATTATCCTAACCAGATCAACAACGTCCTCGGATTCCCATTCATATTCCGCGGAGCACTGGATGTCAGAGCTTCCAGAATCAGCGAGGGAATGAAGATGGCAGCAGCCAAGGCACTTGCAGAACTTGCAAAGCTTCCTGTCCCTGCGGAAGTCAAGAAGGCATATTCAGGACATGACTTCACATTTGGAAGGAACTACATCGTTCCAAAACCATTCGATCCACGTGTAATCGAATTTGAAGCTGTTGCTGTGGCAAAGGCCGCTTGCGAGGAAGGACTGGCTGCAAATCCAATCACCGACTTCGAAGCTTATCGCGAATCTCTGAAGAAGAGGATGGCTCATTACTGGGCTTAAGCTCAGCTGACCATCAGTGAACAACAGGATTCTGATCCGATTCAAAAGCATCGGATACAGAGTCCTGTTTTTTTCTTTCATCCGAGGCCTGAAAATATTGAAAGCGAAAACCCGGCAATGATATTATCTGATGAGAACTGACATGGAAGACTTAAAAGAATTCTGCAAGACATTCGAAGGCACGTATGCCGTTGAAATAATATCACAAGTGGAAGAAGTATATCGTGACCTCGAAAGGCAATCCGAGGAATTCACCACATGCTATTCGATTCATTGTCCACCTGGTTGCGGCACATGCTGTGAGAAGTTTCTTCCCGATGTCACTGAAGCGGAGGCACTGGAGGCTGCCGCATATCTTCTGTTCGTCAAGAACGCTCCGGAGCTTCTGGACAAGGTTCTCACCCACCAAACCCAGGAAGATCCGCCATGTCCGCTATATATGGAAAACACTCCTTTTCACTGCCAGATATATCCTGCCAGACCTTTGATTTGCAGGCTTTTTGGAGCATGTGCAAACTCAGACAAGAATGGTGCTGCGGTGTTTCGCAAGTGCAAGTACAACCCTACCGACTCAATGCCGTTATCGCTGCGCATAGATGACCAAAGACCTCCTGAGATGGAAGACTTCGCCCTTAGGATTCATTCCATTTCTTCAGAAGAGCATCAACTTCTGCCACAGGCAATCTCAGCTGCGGTAGAGAAGATTCAGATGATGGTCCGGCAATTCGGCTTATTCGGTCCCGAAAACAGCATCGATCCTGACGACACACCTACTCCACTGGCATCATGACGGCTTCAATCATCCCACAGCCCAATGGCTTGCAGAACGACATTGGAGCTAAGTGACAGATCAGCATATTCGAGTTCTTCCAATGGAAAGGGCAGCACATCAATTGAATTAAGTCTGATAAGCTGCATATTCAGATCAAGCACCTGTTCCGCCTGACTGAACGCATCCCTCAGCGAAGGCCTTTTCAGCAGTTCGACATTTGACAATATACCCTGAATACTGCCGAACTCGCGTAGAAGCATTCCTGCCGTCTTTGGTCCGACCCCTCGAATTCCCTTTATGTTATCGGCTGAATCACCGACCAGGGCCTTGTACTCTGCATACTGGCGGCTTTCTATCCCGAACCTATCCTGTACAAAGCCAACGTCACATATCACGCTATTTTTTCCATGATATCGAAGAACTCTCACATTATCGCAGATCAGCTGAAAGAAATCGCTGTCCATCGAAGAAATCACAATTTCCATTTCTTCATGAAAAAGATGACAGTAGCCGGCAATGATATCATCGGCTTCGCAATCCGCTGTCTCCATATGAGCAATCTCCAGATAATCCAGAGCACTGTAGATATCATCGAGCTGCGAGAATGGATTCAGGTCAGCCTCAACATCGGTGAAATCCTCACGGTTGGACTTGTAGTCTGATGACAGCTGACTTCGGGGATTCTCATGTTCCCCGTCAAAGACCACCAAAACATGGGATGGAGAAGTCATCCTGATGATCTTCAGCAATCCACCTACAAATCCCAAAGTGCCCTGAACCACTTTTTTGCCATGGACCTTGACCTCCGGGAGCCCGAAGAACATCTGGAAAAGAAGGTTTGATCCATCAATAAGCAGCAGTCTATTCATCCATGGCTCCTTTGTTTATAGCACTTGTCGCCTTTTCATGGTATCATGTAAAACCTATGTTTGAGAAGGCAATTGAATTAATTAAAAAAGCAAATACAATCATCATTCATCGACACCAGAAACCTGATGGAGACGCCATCGGTGCACAGGTAGGACTGAAGAATCTGATTCTGGATAACTATCCACAGAAGAAGGTCTATGCAGTCGGAGACAGCCCTGAACGATATGGTTTCATTGAAGGTTCAATGATGGATGAAGTCGAAGACGATGTGTTTTTGGATGCACTTTCGATAATCCTTGACACTTCGGCACCTCAGCTGATAAGCGACAACAGATACACATCAGCATTGATGACGCTCAGAATCGACCATCATCTCTTCGTGGAAAGGATTGCTGATGCAGAGATCGTTGATCCGAGCTTTGAGAGCTGTGCTGGAGAGATAGCGTTCATGGCAATCGAGACTGGACTAAGTATATCCAGTATCTGCGCAAACGCATTGTACACTGGAATGGTCACGGATTCAGGACGGTTTCAGTACGATTCCACAACCAGCAGGACATTCAGCACAGCTTCGGTTCTTCTGAAAGCCGGAGCAGACATTGCCACAATCTATTCAAGCCTTTATGTTGATGATTTTCTGATGATGAGACGGAAAGCCGAATACACTTTGAAGATTCAGTTCACAGACAACTTGGTTGCGTATGTCTACATGACCGAAAAGGAACTTCAGCAAACAGGACTTGATGCATTTTCAGTTTCAAGGGGAATGGTCAATACAATGGCGAACATCAAAGGAACCAAGATCTGGGTGAGTTTCACGGAAAGTAACAAAAAGGTTCTGTGCGAGCTCAGATCCAGCGGACCGGACATCAACCCAATAGCAGTGAAATACGGTGGCGGAGGCCACAAGAAAGCAAGCGGAGCAACCATAGCCGATCATGATACGGCCATGAAGATGCTTGAGGATCTCAATCGCATGGCAGGAGAATACAGATGAACAGACAAATGATGCAAGAAATACTCGAAAAGATCAAACAACACCAGAAGATTGTGATTTCAAGACACTGGAGACCAGATGGAGATGCCGTCGGGAGTACCAAAGGACTTCAGAGGATTCTGCAGTTGACTTTTCCCGAAAAGCAGATACTTCTTATCAATGAGGATTATGCAAGCTATCTTTCCTTCCTCGGAACAGAAGAATGTCAGATTGAAGAAAAAGACTATAGCGATGCCCTTTCAATCATTCTGGACACTGCAACAGCCAAGCGGGTATCCAACAGCTTGTTCACCAAGGCTCAAGAAATAATAAAGATCGATCATCATATCGAAGTCGAGCAGTATGGGACTCTCAACTGGGTTGAGGAGAACTGCTCGTCGGCCTCTCAGATGATAGTCATGTTCTATCTGTCCTTCAGGGATCAGCTTAAGATTGACACAACTGGTGCCACTTATCTCTATACTGGAATGGTGACTGATTCAGGCAGATTCAAGTTCAATGAGACAGACGGTGAAACACTACGCTGTGCCGCTGCAATGCTTGATCTGGGCGTTGACATACAGACTCTATATGCACATCTCTATCTGACTTCCATGGAAACACTCAAGTTCAAATCCAAGGTACTGGGTGAATTCAAGCTCAGTCCCAATGGTGTCGCCTATACTTATGTGAGCCTCGATCTTCAAAAAGAATTGGGAATAACAAATGAGGATGCAAGTCTCTCAGTGTCATTTCTGGAAACAATCAAGGACAGCTTGATATGGCTGGCCTTCATAGAATGTCCTGATTCAACGATCAGAGTCAGGCTTCGCTCCAGATTCGTGACCATCAATCAGGTTGCTGAGCATTTCAATGGTGGTGGACACGCATTCGCCTCTGGAGCAACCGTGCACAGCACAGAAGAAATGCAGGCACTGGTATCCCAAGCAGACCAGGTTCTGGGCGAGTACAAGAATACTCATGAGGGATGGCTATGAATATATTAGTGACAAATGATGACGGAATCGAATCAGAAGGCATATTGCTCCTTGCCAGATGGGCTCGGAAGCTTGGAACTGTCACCATAGCGGCACCGAAGTTTGAACAGAGCGGCAAAAGCCATGCAATCGAACTTCACAAGAGCTTTGAAGTCAAGCATCTTCCTTCAAGGGATGGAATGGAGTTCTACCGAATCGACTCCACCCCGGCAGACTGCATAAGATATGCATTCGCCTCCATATCATCAGATTACGACCTGGTTCTGTCTGGAGTGAACAAAGGATTCAATCTGGGAACCGACATACTCTATTCAGGAACTGTCGGTGCAGTATTCGAGGCTGAATGCTTCAATACCAGGGCACTGGCAGTCTCAACCGATTCCAAATCGTTCGAAGCTTCATGGCAATGGTTTGACCGCATCCTGGATTTCATTCTTAAGAAAGACCTTTTTCAGTTTCATGGACTGTATAACATCAACATTCCGGTAGATCCCAAGGACATACTAATCACACGGCAGGGAGGTCCTTATTACAAGGACAGATTCATCAACAAAGGCGATGATATGTATCTGGCAGACGGATTCAGCGTCTATCAGGGAACTTCAAATCTGGAAGACGATCTGGATGCAGTCATGAACGGTTATATTTCAGTATCTCCTCTTACTACAAACAGGACAAACGAGGATGCATTCAGAAAGCTGACTCAAAAATAGAGGAGCTGCTCCGGCTGTCTGAACTTCAGACAATCGAAACAGCTCCATATGGTCCAATAATTCAGGACGAAGCTTTATTTCACGAATTCAATTGTGAACAACTCAACTGGGAACTGGGAAACTCCCTTGTTCTCTGCATTGATGTAGCTTGTCTTGGATGCACTGATTGTATCATAGGTCTTGTATGTGCCGAGATAGTATGCAGTTCCTGCTATGTCAGTCACTGGAATTTTGAGCTCAGCATTCCATGTGAACACTGTGGTAGGCTCAGTGGTGTAATGCACGCCGGCCTTGCCCGCAGCATACTCATAGATCTCTGCATAGGTCTTCACGTCACCATCCATGATGAAAGCTCTGAAACCTGCATCGCTCTTCTCTACGAAGACGTCAGCTGCCTTTGAAAGCTTGTCAGTGGTCCCGAGATACTTGCCGTTCATCGATCCATTCAAGTAAAGAGTCTTGCCAATGTTATTCTGAACCAGAGCTACCTTGTAGGCGACACCTTCCTGAGGATTCAAAGCGGCGACTCTCTCGACTGGGACAAGAGATACCTGACACAACATCAGTGGGAACTGGGAGACTCCCTTGTTCTCTGCATTGATGTAGCTTGTCTTGGATGCACTGATCGTATCATAGGTCTTGTAGGTGCCAAGATAGTACTGTGCACCTGCAACGTCGGCAACAAAAATCCCGAGCTCTGCATTCCATGTGAACACGGTGACAGGCTCTGCCGTGAGATGCACGCCGGCCTTGCCTGCAGCATACTCATAGATCTCGACATATGTCTTGGCATCGCCATCGGCAAAGAACAGTCTGAATCCGCCTTCGACTTCCTCGATCTGAATCTCGACAGCCTTCTCGACCTTGTTGCTTGCAGCAAGATACTTTCCGTTCATCTCGCCTGTGAAGTAGAGAGTTTCTCCAAGATTTGCCTGGACAAGTGCACAGTTGTACGGCTGTCCAGCCTTGACTTCGGATACTTCCTCGACCTTGTACAAGGCATTGGAAAGAAGAGCAAGCTCTACTGGGAACTGGGAGACTCCCTTGTTCTCTGCGTTGATGTAGCTTGTCTTGGATGCACTGATCGTATCATAGGTCTTGTAGGTGCCAAGATAGTACTGTGCACCTGCAACGTCGGCAACAAAAATCCCGAGCTCTGCGTTCCATGTGAACACGCTGACAGGCTCTGCTGTGAGATGCACGCCGGCCTTGCCTGCGGCATACTCATAGATTTCGACATATGTCTTGGCATCGCCATCGGCAAAGAACAGTCTGAATCCGCCATCAGCTTCCTCAATCTGCACATCCACTGCCTTGTCAGCCTTGTCGCTTGTAGCAAGATACTTTCCGTTCATCTCGCCAGTGAAGTAGAGTGTCTTTCCAAGATTACCCTGATTGAGAGCATACTTGTAGGCAACACCGACTTCCGGCTGTGAGACAGGAGTCGCGATATAGAGATCGGTAGCAGCAGCATCGACATTGATGGTGAACACCTTGGTCTGGGTAGCATTGCCACTCTGGACCGTTGCGGTGAGACTAACCTTGGCTTCTGTCTCTGGGAGAGTGATTGCAAGCTTGGATCCGTCAACTACGGCACAAGCATTGTCTGATGCCCATGAGATCTTGACCTGAGAGTATCCAGCACCTTCGGTAGCCAGATTCAGAACGGAATCCTCGACAACAGCTTCCTGAACAGAAAGGTTATCAAGCTCAAATGCGATCATTCCAGCATCATCCTTTGCAGGGAGGCTCTTGTAGAGGAATGCATCCTTGCTTACAGGAGAAAGATAGAAAGCTCCGTCATAGACGCAGATCACACCAGTGACATCGGCTGTCCATCCAAGGTGGTCAGCGTGGTTCTTTATAAGTTCAGCCTGGTCAGCCTTGGTAATCGGACATACTGAAGAAGAAATCCTGAGATAGGTTTCCTTGCCGTTCAGCTTGAAGTTATAGTAACCGCTTGAAACGTTCTGTGAAGAAATCTCGACATCCTTCAAGGTGACGAGCATAGCCTGCTGGGCCACCAGATCAGCATCCTTGAGAGATTCGGCAGCGGCGAACTTGGCTGTGAAATCCACAGGTTCCGGCATCTTTGAGGAATCATCGAGAATCTCAACCACAGCATTCATGATCTCATATGTACCGCTATAGGTGTCTCTGAGACCGGTCACTCTGACAGTCATTCCTTCCTTGATTCCGCTTTCAGTCACTGGATCCTCGGCCATGTTGTACACATAGTAGCCACCATCGGCATCCTGCATGTACAGAGCATTGGATGAATTGCCCTTTGACTTTGCAATCGTTCCAGTGACAACACCCTTCACTACGACAGTGCTGTCCTTGGCTGATTCTACATATTCCGCCCATGTAAGTTCCTTGAACTTAGGAATGGAATACTCATATGCGAGTTCCTCGCTATTGCCTTCAGCATCCGAAATGGTTGCTGTCAAGGTGTATTTGACATCTTCGCTTGTCTTGTCGTTCACATCGATTGTAACCATGTTACCATCGGCGATGACAGCCACGCTGTCAGCTGCACCACTTGTGACCACTGCATTCCAGTTCACTGTGTATGCAGTTCCGCTTATGGTTACCACACCCACTCGCTGGAAGTCGGAAGGGGTCACTGTTTTCTTATTCCTGTACATTGCATACAGGTAGTCCTTCGCTGCCGTCAGGCCTGAGTCGGCAGCAGTCCCGGCGGAACTTGCACATCCTACGAACAAGGATACACATATCACTGCCAGAACCAATAAAGACAATACTTTCTTCATATTTCAACTCCTTTGTTAGTTTGTTCAAATATCATTCACTAATCTTCAGGTCATCTTTTCCATAAACCATCAGCTCATACGTTCCACCGAAGCTTCCCATTATCGCATCAACATCTATGGTATGACCAACCAAATCACGACCGATATCCATATTGTAAGCCATCACAACAATGTCATACCCATCGGATTCACAGTCGATAATCACACTTCCATTGCCAAACGAGACATCTTTCACCAGAAGAGAATCAACATGCACCGAAGTGCCCATCGCCAATTCCGCATATTGGAATTCACCTTCCTCCAATGTCACAGTCTCATTGAGATCCGCCAGGGACACATCCTTGAACGCCCCCGAATGCCCCGAACTGATTTTCTGGATATTGCCTGGATCATCAGGTTTCATCTGCCTGTAGCCAAGACCGGAAACCTGATAGGTATCTCCAGCCTCGTAATACTGAAGCGTACCTACTATCCTTGAGCTGTTTCCCACTGCAAGGATGTTCAGACCTTCACCACTGAGATTATAGCCGTAATAGACCGTCATCCCGAAATACAGTCCAGTCTCCTCATCGTAGTCTTCCACATAGACGGAGTTTCCTCCATTTCTGGTCACGACACCTTCAAAGGCCACTTTCACACCATTGTACTTCTCAGCGTTGCAGCGTAGCTCTCTCAGAGAGAGTTCAACCGCATCACCATAATAGAAGTCCGGGTCTTTCTGATTTGAGTAGATGTTGAGCTTCAATGCCTTGGCCTGGGCAATCGCAGCCACGCAGGCACTTCCGTATCTGTTGTTGGCAGACGAAGAGGCAATGGCAAGGCCGTTCTGAAGAATCTCGATATTCAGATTGCGATAAGGGCTGTCCTCATCAATCCGATACCATACCCACAGCAGGCATCTGCTTCCAGTCGAATCAATGTTCCAGGAAGAATCATCTGACTCGATAACTATCGAAGATGCCTGTGAAAGTCTCTGCTTTGTGAATACAGAAGCCTTCTTTCCGTAGGGTTCCACCTTACCGGTGACCTCAGGGGTATTGATTCCCAGATAACGAGCTTTCACCATCGATGAATCAGAGGCGATGAAGTGCGTAGTATCACCATCCACGAACGTCTTCACAGTGACGAACTTCTTCAGAGTCTCCGAAGACATGTCCAAGGTGACCGAAGAAGCCCAATCCTTCTCTTCTGCAACGGGTGAAGCCTTATCCGGCACTGTCTGAACGGCAACACCGGGTGTCGGCTGTACTTGATCAGACGCCATATGAGAGCAGCCGATCAGCATGCATGAGAAAAGAATCATCAGAAAAAGAAACGTTCGCTTCATGTTCAGTTCTGGTACTCGCATTCGTCAATGGCTTCCTTGAATGCTGCGTCAATCATTGCCTTTTCGTTTCCATTATCGGAAGCTGTCAGACATTTAGCCAGAAGTGATCCGACCTGGTCTCTTGCAGTTGCGGAACCGTTGAAGGCAGGAGAGGTGTAGTAAGCCTGTTCCTGAGTCAGACAGACCTTTGCACTGAGTGCTGAAATGTAGTTTCCGCCATCTGCCTTGCCGACAAATGTCTTGTAAACACTGTTGTCTGCAACGGACTTCAGTACAGGAACATAGCCTGATGCCATCGAGAATTCAGCCTGGAAATCAACAGATGTGGTCAGGTACTTGACGAACAGCCAAGATGCTATGACTTCCTGAGGATTGGCCTTTCCAAAGATACAGATGCTAGGACCTTGTGATATGACTCTAGGTCTGGCACTGTTGATCTGTGGAATAGTCGTGATACCGACTTCGAACGGGTACTTTCCATCAGCAAGAGCAGCAGGTCTCTGGTGTGTGGCACCAGCGGATGATCCGATGGACATGTAGCTTCTGGTTCCCTTCTCTGCTACAAACAGAGCCGAGGTGTATGCTCCATAGAGCTTCTGAGTGGTCAGGTAACCCTTCTGGTACCATGTTCTGAATCTCTTTACAAAATCCTTGTTCATCTCATTGTCAAACAGATAGTGGTCGCCCGAGGCACTTGTGTATGGAGATTCATTCTGCTCGCACATTGTAATGAACCAGTTGCTCTCACTGTCGTATCCAAGTGGGATGGATTCAGGATCGATTGTCTTGATCTTGGCACAGAGCTCCTCCATCTCATCCCATGTGGTTGCAGGCTTGAGCCCGTTGGCATCAAAGAATGTCTTGTTGTAGTAGAGAACTTCGGTGGACTTTGAGAACGGCATTGTGTACATAAGCCCATCACCGAACTGTCTTCCTTCGTTGTAGTAGCCTTCAATGAAGTCAGCCTTCTGGCTGTCTGTCAATCCAAGGATTTCCTTGGTTCCATCTGCCCGTGTCACTTCGATTTTGCTGTCGATGAGTGAATCAAGTGATGCCACGGCACCTGCCATATTGTAGAGTGCAACGTGGTCAGGGTAGCAATATGCGATGTTCGGCTGATTTCCGACTGTGATTTCAGTACTTATCTGATCACGCACATCATCATAACTTCCAACCTGCTCTGCAGCTATCGTGATATTTGGGTAAAGCTTGTTGAACTCTGGGATGTAGAGATTCAGCACTGTGCTGAGATTAGCTCCCATCGTGTGATAGAATTTCACAGTGACCGGACTTCCATCATAGCCACCCTCCGGCACAATGAAATTTGAAACAGCGGCACTGTTTGCCTCCGCTTTTCCACCTGCGAAAACCGATGCAACCGCCACAACGACAAGCAGCATGACCAATAATGTTCTTTTCATACTAAATTCTCCTTATAATATGTATATCATTTTTTTATCAAATGACAATCATCCCTTGATACCGCTCCGACTCACACCCTGCATGATGTACTTCCTGAGAAAGACGAAGACAAGGAACAGCGGCAATGAAACCAGAGCGACAGCAGCCATCTGAACTGGGTAGTTCACATCTCCTGTGGTCTCTGTGAATGCATTCCTAAGTCCGTTGGTTATCAATCTGTGCTCGGCATCGTTTGCAACCAGTCTCGGCCATATGTAGGAGTTCCATGCTCCCATCATCTTCAAGATTGTGATGGAAATCAACGTCGGCAAGGAAAGTGGAATCATGACCTTCCACAGATACTTGAAGTCGCTGGTGCCATCGACCTTGGCAGCAAGATACAGTTCATCGGGAATCTGCATGAAGTTCTGCCTCAGAAGATAGATATAGAACACGCTTACCAGGAATGGAACAATGAGCACAGTATACGTGTTGATCCATCCAAGGTTGGTGACAGTACTGTAGTTGGTTATGGTGAACAGTTCTCCTGGAATCATCATCGTCGCCAGCAATGCGGCGAAAAGGATGTCCTTGCCCTTGAACTGCAACCTTGCAAAGGCGAAGGCCGAAAGAACGGTTATGACCAGCGAAAGCAAAGTGGATATCACTCCTACTATCATCGTGTTGATGAAAAGCCTTCCCAGATTCGCAGTTGTGAATGCCGTGGCATAGTTAGAGAAAAGCGGATCCTGCGGCCAGAAAGTCGGGACACTCCGGCGATATTCCTCCAGGCTCTTCAGCGATGAGTTGATCATCCAGTAAAACGGGAACAGCACGAAGAGCGCCATCGTTATGACGAAGAAATAAACCAGCACCTTCACAAGTATCGACACTACAATCTGATGGCTGCTTTCTTCTCTTAGATCTTTTTCATGCATTGTCTGCATAGCAACCTCCTAGTAGTGAACCCGTTTCTTGCTCACCTGAAGATTTATCAGGGTCACAACGAGTATTATCGAGAAGAGAATCAGGGCAGCCGCACTGGCACGGCCCTGACTGTTGGATGACAGGGCATCGTAGATGAATCCAACCATTGTGTTCAATCGTCCGGCGTTGTCGGCTGGTCCCATTGAAGCACCGAAGATTCCCACTATGCTGGTGTATTCCTTGAATCCTCCGATGAACCCTGTGATCACGACATATGCGATGATCGGTGAGAGCAGAGGAACAGTGATCTTGGTGAAGATCCTCTTTCTGGAGGTTCCATCGACTCTTGCTGCATCATAGTACTGCTTGTTTATGCTCTGAAGGCCTCCAAGAAGGATAAGAATCTTGAAAGGAAGAGCATTCCATACAATATATATGACCATGACGGTGATGTTAGCGGCATAAGATGAACCGTAGTTGATCCAGTTGACTGCAGTGCCTCCGAAGAACTCAAGCAGGTTGTTGATGATTCCAGCTGTAACGACTATCTCATTTGGTGTTCCGAAGAAACTCCCAACCATGTTGAACATTGCTGCGAATACCATTCCGATGGCAATCGAATTGGTCACATACGGCAGGAAGAAGATTGTCTGCAAGGTCTTCTGCATGAACTTGATCGAATTCAATGCAACTGCAATCAGCAGAGCGAGAATCGTCGATATTGGAACTGTAAGTATGCAGAGGATGAAGGTGTTCTTCAGACAGCTGAGGAACTTCTGGTACTTCAGGACTTTCTGGAAGTTTCCAATCCCAATCCTGAACGTCTGTCCACCAGCGGCCTTGAGTCCGCTGTAGCTTTCCAGAAATGCCATCCTCACAGTGTTGATGATTGGCCAGACTGTGAAGATCAGCAGGAGGAATATTGCCGGTGACAGGTATATCCAGGCTTTCCAAGGTCTTTTGCTTTCTACTAATTCAGCCATGATCAATCCTCAACCATTATTCGTTTCTCACTCTTCTTGTCAAAGAGGAATATCTTGCTCCGCTTGATGGAGAATTTCACCTTCACGCAGTCGTGGTCAGGCTTCTTCTCCGCATCGATGATTGAGCGGATGGTTGGATTCACCGAAGCATCATTGACAGATACTATGCTGACATCCCTTCCCATGACTTCAACAGCCTTGAGACAGCAGTTCAATGGTCCGTTCTCATCGAGAATGAATCCTTCGGGTCTGATTCCTATGATTACTTCCTGATCTGCCAAGCCTTTGACATCCATGACGGCATCGTCCTTGATATAGACCTTGCCTTTTTCCACACGCCCATCAAAGACGTTTATCGGAGGAGTCCCGAGGAATTTAGCCACAAAGAGATTAGCCGGACTATCATAGACTTCCTGAGGTTTTCCAATCTGCTGAACCACTCCACTCTTCATCACGACAATCATGTCGGATATGCTCATCGCCTCCTCCTGGTCATGGGTGACGAACACGGTTGTGATCTTGGTCTCCTTCTGAATCCTGCTTATCTCTTCACGGGTCTGGAGCCTGAGTCTTGCATCCAAGTTGGAAAGAGGTTCGTCCAGAAGAAGCACACGAGGCATCTTGACCAGGGCTCTTGCAATCGCAACTCGCTGCTGCTGACCGCCTGAAAGCTCACTTGGCTTTCTGTCCATAAGGTCATCAATCTGAACAAGCTTGGCGGCATCGTATGAACGCTCCAGCATCTGCTCCTTGGTCAGCTTGTCCTTTCCCTTGAGGTTCTGCAGTGGGAACAGAATGTTCTGCTTTACAGTGAGATGCGGATACAAGGCATAGTTCTGAAACACCAATCCGACTCCTCTGCTTTCCGATGGCATCTGGGTGACATCATCACTTCCAAAGAATATCTTGCCATCAGAAGGTTTCTGAAGCCCGCTGATCATATACAGAGTCGTGCTTTTTCCACAGCCCGAAGGTCCCAGAAGTCCAATGAGCTTGCCATCGGGAATGGTGAAATCAAGGTTGTTCACCGCCACCACTTCCTCGTTGGATTTCTTGTTCCTGCTCGGAAAGATCTTTGTCAGATTCTTTAATACAATTTCCATCTTTCGTTCCTTTAATATTTCTGCCTTTCTGCCTGCTCCGCAGCTGCGGCTTTCTTGAATTCAATCATCTGTTGCTGTGTGTCGAAGATCAGCTGGCTAGCCATGTCCACAACCACGGTATTTGACAAAACGTCATGAATCATCGAGTTGGTCTTCGTGGCAATCATCAGCACAGCCTGAAGGACTGCAATGAGTCCTATGACCACCACTCCAACGATTCCTATGGTATTGAAGTATATCATCAGAATTATCAGTGCCGGAACCATGGTCTCGATTGCATATTTGCCCAGCAATGTTCTCGTCAGCATCGCCACTGGAGTGACGCTTACTCCGTTTGCATGCATCACAGCTATGCCGAACACCTTCTTGCCTACTGTCTGCCCATTCTTCATTATCATGGGAACCGCAAATTCCACAATGAGAAATGCCGAAAGGAGGGAGAGAGAGACTGTCATTATCGTGATATTCATTATCTGATGATATAGAAGAACTGCTGCATGATCTGCATTGAGTTCCTGATAGGCCTTATCGTACATCGAGCGTTTCTCTTCAAAAAGCGCCTGATAATCATCATTGGAGATCTGAAACGTTATGCCGTACTTGTTCTCAAGTGCATCATATCTTGCCTGCAATTCTGAAGATTTGCTGTCATATCCGGAAACTGCCGAAATAATCAAGGCAAAGAGAACCGCGATTATTCCAAGAATGATCATGTCAAGAAGAAATGCGGAAACCCTTTTCCAAATGCTTGCTTTCTGAAGATCCCAGATCATTTCGGAATTTCACCTCTCTGAACAATACGATGGCAAAGCATCGCACATAAAATCCACACATTTGTGAAGAACATCTTTGATACTACCATATTATTGTTGATTCATAAACCCTGAAACTAGTTGTTTTTGTTCCAAGAAAAGTAGCTTTTGCAAAAATTCTGCCCAATTGACTTCACCA
Organism: Spirochaetales bacterium; assembly: GCA_012728215.1. GTDB lineage: Bacteria > Spirochaetota > Spirochaetia > Sphaerochaetales > Sphaerochaetaceae > JAAYFO01. Next base: position 31,188 of record JAAYFO010000153.1, read on the forward strand.
GTCCTTTTTCCAGTGTGATGAAGGCGCGTGATTATTTGACTGGAACTATTTTTTGCTGTATCATGCAATCCCTATGAAACACGAAGTTCTGAAGATTGGAGTCGATGTCGACGATGTTCTGTACCTCTGCAATCAGCATGCAATAGACATGCTATGCAAGGACAAGGAATATGCTCCTCTTAGCATAAATGACATCAGCGGATGGGGTTCTTCTGGTAAGAACACCATGCTGGACGAACGCATAGCATACTTCTCACGAGCTGATTTCGTCGAGAACCAGCCTCTGATTCCAGGTGCAAATGAGTTCATTGCCAAACTCTGCGAGCGTGGAGAGGTGATCTTTGTCACTGCTGTCGGCGGAAGCTGCATGACTGCAAGGGCACAGCGTCTTCTTCATGATTTTCCAATGGTTCCGGAACGGAACATCATGATCGGAGCAAGAAAGGATCTGCTTTCACTGGATGTGCTTCTGGATGATGGTGCTCATAACATTCTGGGTTCCCATGCGTCTTATCCAGTACTGTTTCGCAAGCCATGGAACAACAATCTCACCGGTCTTCTTGCCGTCAACACCTATGATGACTTTCTTCGCCTGATTGATCAGATCATTGGTTATCGTCAGAATCGCGAATTCAGCCTTAAGAACGGAGGTGTGCTATGCCTGGTAGGGCCTTCTGGTTCAGGAAAGTCCGAACTTACACGCAGTCTGATGGAAGATCAAGTCTTCTGCAGGCCTCTTACATGCACGACAAGATGCAGAAGGGAGTCCGAGCCTGAGGAGTATCATTTCGTTTCACGTGACAGCTTTCAAAATGGGCAGGCAAATGGGCGTTTTCTGGAAACGACTGTGTATGGTGGCGAGTACTATGGCGCGGAGCGGAAAGCGGTGGACGATGTGGTGAACAGTGGAAGGATTGCTGTGATGCCTATTGATATCTGCGGAGCAATCTCGATAAAGAATGCGTATCCTGAACAATCAGCTCTGGTTTTTCTCCAACGTGGACGCTCTGCAGTGCTGAGAAGCATTCTGAA